>NZ_JAYKGW010000130.1:0-10174 GCF_035285525.1 Okeania sp.
TTATTAACTATAAATAACAAAGGCAAAAAAATTACTTTCCTACTTCCTTTTCAACAGAATAATAATTATTAACTATAAATAACAAAGGCAAAAAAATTACTTTCCTACTTCCTTTTCAACAGAACAATAATTATTAACTATCAGGAAAGAAGAAGAAAGAAGAATAACAAAGGCAAAAAAATTACTTTCCTACTTCCTTTTCAACAGAACAATAACTATTAATTATTTGGTAAATCTTCTATTTGAGCGAGAGTTTGTTGAATACGAGGAGTTGCCAGAAATACTTTTGCATCCTCTATTAACCGTTTCCCCCACAGATGTTCTTTAAGATAATCAATTTTTGCATAATTGCTATCTAAACGTAATGCTGCTTCTCCCATCGCCAGACTTTGTTCTTTATCACCTTGAGTGTAGAGAGCTACAGCTAAAGCTAATAGTGGTTCTACTGCTTTACTATCAATAGAGAGAGCTTCACGCCATTTAGCGATCGCCTCATCTACTTTTCCTATTTCATACTCAACTAGACCAATGTTATTAATTGCAGGCCATAAATTTTGTTCTTGTCGATAAGCTTGTTCATATTGTGCGATCGCTCTTTGAAATTCACCTTGCTTGTAATAAGCATTACCCAGGTCAAATAAAGCTCCGGGGGTGCCAGGTTTAAATTTTAACCCTTCGGTTAATTGCTGGATAGAATTTTTATAATCAGATGTTTGAAAATAAGCTCGACCCAGAACAAATCTAACTTCCGCATTATTTGGGTCTAATTTCTGAGCTTGTTTCAAAGCAGCAATACCTTCTTCTAAGTTTTCAACTTGAAGATAAAGACTACCTAATAGCGCCCAAGCTTGTTGATTATTTGGAGCTAATTCTGTAGCAAGTTCAGCTCTAGCTAAAGCCAAATCAAACTGTTGAAATCTTGCTAATTGTAACGCATCTTCAGTTAAACTTAAACCTGTTTGTTCTAGTTGATCTGAATCTAATTGTAATACATGAGGAACTAATGCCTGCCCTAGCATAGGTTTAACGTTAGTACCCCACAGACCTAGGGCAATTAATAAATAAACTAATAAATTTCGATTTAGCATAGTAAGCAGAGCATATATGATTAAATAGTTTATTTTAAAGCATCTAATCTTATTCTGCTAGCCAAAAAATCTCACATTTTATAGTATACCTTAAAAGTATACTCATATTCAATTTTATAGTATAACAAAATAGCATAATGAATTCAACATTATCTGCATTACAAGAACTAATAGAAATAGTATCTAAATTACGTTCTCCGGAGGGAGGTTGTCCGTGGGATTTGGCTCAAACTCCGGAAACTTTAACTCCTTATATTGTGGAAGAAGCTTATGAAGTTGTAGATGCCATTAAAAGTGGAGATAAAAAAGCAATAATTGATGAATTAGGAGATTTATTATTACAGGTAGTTTTGCAAGCACAAATAGGGAGTGAAACTAATGATTTTACTTTAGCTGAAGTTGCTGAAAGTATTAGTCAAAAAATGATTAGAAGACATCCTCATGTATTTGGAGATGTGAAAGTAAATAGCACTGAAGAAGTTCAACAAAATTGGGAAGAAATTAAGGGAGCAGAATTAGGAGAAAGTAATGATTTATTGAGTAAAAAATTAAGTAGATATGCTCGCCAGTTACCTCCGCTTATGGCAGCAATGAAAATTTCTAAAAAAGCTGCTGCTGTTGGTTTTGAATGGGAAAATATTGATGGAGTTTGGGAAAAATTTCACGAAGAATTAGGAGAATTTCAAGAAGCTTTAAATTCAGAAGATCAGGAACATCAGGAAGCAGAAATGGGAGATATTTTGTTTGTTTTAGTGCAGTTAGCTCGGTGGTATGATTTAAACCCAGAGCAAGCATTGCAAGGAACAAATCATCGATTTTTAAAACGATTTGCTTTATTAGAGTCAATGTGTGATAAACCTATTTCTGAGTATAGTTTGGCAGAATTTGAACAGATGTGGCAGAAGGCAAAATTAATAATTAATAATGAATAATTATTAATTGTAATAATACAGCGGATTCTAGGTCTATGTTGTACAAATATTAATATAAAATCTTTGTAGCACAGCCTTCTAGGCTGTCATAGCTGATAATGAATAATGATTAATATAAAATCTTTGTAGCACAGCCTTCTAGGCTGTCATAGCTGTACCATACTAATAATAAGGACTTACGCAAAGGTACTATATATGGTGTGCTAGTGCGCGACGCTACCCTACCGCTAATACACCCTACCAATAGGGTTAATGCGTAAGTCCTGATAATGAATAATGATTAATATAAAATCTTTGTAGCACAGCCTTCTAGGCTGTCATAGCTGTACTTAAGATGGAATCCGCTGTATTACCGATTGCCTATTGTCTATTGCCTATTCCCGAATAATATTTCAATCCCGATGTTTCAGCCAGAGGTACTGATAAGTGATAACTGATAAAAACCCCTAAAATTTTTGGTTTTGTTGTACTAAATTAATAAACTCACGGATAATCTTGGCATATTTTTCCCCTGCCACTTCTAATAAATTATTATGACCAGCACCATCCACCCACAAAGAAAGCTTAGGTTGATTAGCCATAGCAAAAAGTTCCTGTCCATGAGAAAAAGGAATTACTCTGTCAATATTTCCGTGCATTATCAATACCGGACAATTTACATTTTTAATCTTGTTAATACTAGGAAATTTGTCAAAAGGATAAATAGGAATCCGCGTCACTACCCGAAAAATACTTGTAAACGAACTTTCTATAATCAAACCAGCCACAGGTTCACGGGATGTCAAATCTACTGATGGCCCTCCACCCACCGAACGTCCATAAACAATAATTTGATTTGCAGGTATCCCTAATTTTTGGGTCAAATATTCATAAGCAGCATTAATATCTTCATAAGCACCCTTAACTGAAGGCTTTCCTTCACTTGTCCCATACCCCCGATAGTCATAAGCAAATACATTAAACCCAATATCTCGTAAATCTTGTAACCGGGGCAAAATTTGCCCCAGGTCTTCAGCATTACCATGACTGTAAAGAATTGTATATTTTGCTTTGGGTAATTTGGGAAATGGTAAATAAATTGCTGTAATTTGGACTTTATTGCCAGAGTCAAGCTTGACAAAATCTGGGTTGTCTTGATAGCTAGATGGACGAGGTAAAAAAATTAATTGGTCTGAGAAAAAAAGACCATACCAACCAATCACGATATAAATAATTAATGCAGATCTAATTAATATAAAAATAGAAAATTCTCCTACCAGGAGTTCTATAATATTTTTCTTGTCCATAAGAAGTGGGTGTTTACCTTATATTATTCTTTACGGAATAATTTTTAATGCAAGTCCAGTCTTAAGCTGACTGGCATAATTCATACTATTGTAGTGAGGAATATAAATGACACTAGAATTTCCAGATGACCTTAAATACTTGGAAACCCATGAGTATGTAAGGATGGATGGCGAAATTGCCACCATTGGTATTACTGCTTTTGCTATTGAACAATTGGGAGATATTGTATTTCTGGAGCTTCCAGAGGAGGGAGACCAAATAGAAAAAGAAGGGTCTTGTGGCAGTATCGAATCTGTGAAGGCAGTTGAAGACCTAAAAGCTCCTATTACTGGTACGGTAGTAGAGCGTAATGAGGAGATATTAGAAAGTCCAGAGAGGTTATCAGAAGAAGACCCATACATAGAGGGTTGGTTGTTGAAAGTTCGTGTTAAAGATTCTGATGAACTAGAGGGAGAAGATGTTTACTCTGCTGACCAATATCGCGAGCTGGTAGAAGGAGAATAGAATAAATAATTGATAATTGATAATTAGGGCTGGCTGATTAAATATAAAAGCACTATTCAATCAAGGTTTTAGCCTTTTTAAGTCCTGATTTCTCGGAAACCGTCATTTCAGTTATCAGTTATCAGTTATCAGTAGAGAGTGAACCTCCGACTAAACTCGGAGGCTTGAAATACTGAGTTAAAATTTTTTCATCCCCGAACCAGGGGAGGCTTTATACCTCTTTTTTCGTAAAAGTACCTATTTTTTTGCTCTTGTCGTCTCGAAATGGCAGAGTTTTGGCACTAACAATCAGAAAATTTGGCCGTAGCAAATAGTCTAAACTCTTCCCTTGCTTCACTAGCAGACTTCCATACCCAAACCCTAAAGTGTGGGAAGTGTGGCGAGGGCACATGGCCCTTCGCCCATACTAAGCGGCTGTGCGTAAGCTCTGATAAAGTTATAGTTATTTTTTCTTAGTTGAGGAGGCGATCGCCTCCATAAACTTTACTTTTCCTGTCATAAACTGACTCAGAAGGAGAATTGAATAAACTACAGTTCTTGTTATGAAAGGTTTCTTTAAAATTCTAGAAACTGACGAGAAGCATGACGAATATGCAAAATATAAACAATTGATTCTGATACTGTCAGGACTTACGCAGATGAACTCAGAAACCGGGTTTCTCGTGGACTTCTATTGCTTAAAACAACGATTTGTCCTAGAAACCGGGTTCCTCCCGTGTAAGTCCTAACTGTAAAAAGTATCCGATCAGCTCCACATCCTTTCCCATATAAAAGTTGGCAAATTTCTTGAGAAGAATCAACATTTTCTGGTGCTAGAGAACAACGCTTTGGACTATTACTTCAGGTATCAATCCCATCCATTAAGACCATCAAATCATTTTTCAGCCTGTTCTTTCGATAGTTGTTCCATCATCCACAAATACACTTCTTCAACTTCTACTGAAGCATCATCTGCTATTTCAATTTTATATTTTATACTTTTGTTTAATTTTGGTCAATGTTTCTCTAGCTGGAGATGTGCGTCCTTCTTTTACAGCTTTTAGTCCAGTTTCAATGCCTTTAACAGCTTGAATATAATCAAGCATTTCCAGCATTTTTTGATATGATTCAGGAGTTTGAACTACTGCTTCTGGTTTGCCGTTAACAGTGAGTATCAGTGGGTGTCCAGTTTGTTTAATTCGCTCTAAATATTCAGCAGTATTGCGCTTGAAATTGGTAAGAGAATCAATGTCTTGAGTTATGTCTAGCATCTTTGAAATTTTATTAACAAATACTATTTCACATCATATTAGCATTTTTTTAGATGTTTTTTCCAGAAACCGACTTTATCCACGACAATTCCTCATAACTTACGCAGCGACCCTAGATATAGTGCTTAAAACCCCATACGCAATAGTTAAAAAACTCTATATCATAGTACATTTCCCTAAGTCCTGTTCCTCTTACTCTTCCCCACAATCCCCACACTCCTCACACTCCTCACACTCCCCACACTTCCCACACCTCCTACACCTCCCACACTCCTCCTTCCTTGCATTAAGTTATGAATTTTTGTTACAACTTAATGATAAATTGATTTCAAGGAAAATACAGAATAGTGGTAGCAATACATAAATCTCATACAAAATCAAGTCACCAAGTACCAGAAGCCAACAAAGGCCAAAAGTCAACGGACTTTTCCCAACGACATATTGGCCCTACCTCTGACAAAATTCAACAAATGTTGGCCATCTTAGGTATTTCATCCCTAAATGACCTAATTGACAAAACAGTACCCGAAAAAATTCGATACCAGCAACCCCTCAATTTGCCCAAGTCTCTGAGTGAAAGTGATGCTCTTGCGCAAATTAAAGAAATAATCTCCAAAAATCAGGTATTTCGTTCCTTTATTGGTATGGGTTATTACGACTGTATTACCCCACCAGTTATCCTCCGCAATATTCTCGAAAATCCTGGTTGGTATACCGCTTATACTCCCTATCAAGCAGAAATAGCTCAAGGACGAATGGAAGCATTACTGAATTTCCAAACTATGATAACAGACTTAACTGGTTTGGAAATAGCTAACGCTTCCCTGCTTGATGAAGGGACAGCAGCAGCAGAAGCAATGAGTATGACTTACGGTTTATGCAAAACTAAAGCAGAAACTTTTTTTGTTGACACTAACTGCCATCCTCAGAATATTGAAGTTGTCAAAACTCGCGCCCAACCATTGGGAATAGAAGTTATTGTCGGCGACTTCCGGACTTTTACTTTTGACAAACCAATTTTTGGCGCACTCCTCCAATATCCTGCTACGGACGGCGCAATATATGACTACCGCGACTTTGTGGCAAGAGTTCACGAAGTCGGAGGTTTAGTAACTGTTGCTGCTGACTTACTCAGTTTAACTTTACTAACACCTCCTGGAGAATTTGGTGCTGATGTTGCTGTGGGTAATACTCAACGTTTTGGTGTTTCTCTAGGATACGGCGGTCCCCATGCTGCTTACTTTGCGACAAAGGAAGCTTTTAAACGCCAAACTCCAGGACGTATTATTGGGGTTTCTCAAGATGCTAATGGCAACTCAGCCTTACGGTTGGCGTTGCAAACACGGGAACAACATATTCGTCGGGAGAAGGCAACCAGTAATATTTGTACTGCTCAAGTTTTGCTAGCGGTGATGGCAAGTATGTATGCAGTTTATCACGGTCCTGATGGTTTAAAAGAAATTGCCGAAAATATTCATAATTTAACTGTAGAGTTGGCAACAGGTTTAAAACAACTTGGTTATCAAGTTGGTGCAGAACCATTTTTTGATACTCTTCGGATAACAGTCGATGCTGACTCTCGTCTGAAAACGGCGAAAGAAGTTATAGATGCTGCTGAAAGTGTAGGGATTAATTTGCGAACTATTGATGAGCAAACGGTTGGTATTTCTCTAGATGAAACTAAAACTGAGAAAGATGTACAAAGTCTGTGGCAAATTTTTGCTGGTGGAGAAAAGTTGCCAGATATCGAAAAAAACACTTCCCCCCTTTTAAAGGAAACCCAAAACACTCCTCCTTTTTCCAAGGAAACCCAAAACACTCCTCCTTTTTCCAAGGAAACCCAAAACACTCCTCCTTTTTCCAAGGAAACCCAAAACACTCCCCCTTTTTCCAAGGAAACCCAAAACACTCCTCCTTTTTCCAAGGAAACCCAAAACACTCCTCCTTTTTCCAAGGAAACCCAAAATACTCCTCCTTTTTCCAAGGAAACCCAAAATACTCCTCCTTTTTCCAAGGAAACCCAAAACACTCCCCCCCTTTCAAAGGGGGGTAAGGGGGGATTCACCCGCACCAGCAGTTATCTAACTCATCCAGTATTTAACAGTTATCATTCTGAGACCGAACTATTGCGTTACATCCATCGTTTACAAGCAAAAGATTTGTCTTTGACAACATCAATGATACCCTTGGGTTCCTGTACAATGAAACTCAATGCAACAGCAGAAATGATACCTGTTACCTGGCCGGAATTTGCCCAAATTCATCCTTTTGCTCCCACAGCTCAAACTCAGGGTTATCAAATAATGTTTGAGCAATTAGAGCAATGGTTAGCAGAAATCACAGGTTATTCAGCAATTTCTCTGCAACCAAATGCAGGTTCCCAAGGAGAATATACAGGTTTATTAGTGATTCGGGAATATCATGCTCACCGTGGGGAAGCGCATCGGAATGTTTGTTTAATTCCTGATTCTGCTCACGGAACAAATCCTGCTTCAGCAGTGATGAGTGGTTTAAAAGTTGTCGTTGTTAAATGCGATAAACAAGGAAATATAGATATGGCAGATTTGCAGAAAAAGGCAGAAAAGCACAAAGATAATTTGGCTGCCATGATGATTACTTATCCTTCTACTCACGGTGTATTTGAGGAAGACATTGTTGACATCTGTGAAATTATCCACGGTTTTGGTGGGCAAGTTTACATGGATGGAGCAAATATGAATGCGCAAGTGGGGTTATGTCGTCCTGCGGAAATCGGTGCGGATGTTTGTCACTTGAATTTGCATAAAACTTTCTGTATTCCTCACGGTGGTGGCGGTCCGGGAATGGGTCCGATTGGGGTTAAGTCTCATTTAGCACCGTTTTTACCAGGGCATTCTGTGATTAATATTGGTGGCGAAAATTCTAGTGGAGCGGTATCTGCTGCACCTTGGGGTAGTGCGAGTATTTTGCCTATTTCTTGGATGTATATTGCCATGATGGGTCCGGATGGTTTGACTGATGCAACTAAGATCGCGATTTTGAATGCTAATTATATTGCGCAACGGTTGGATAATTATTATCCAGTTTTGTACAAAGGTAAGCATGGATTTATTGCTCACGAGTGCATTTTGGATTTGCGTCCGTTGAAAAAGTCTGCTGGTATTGAGGTAGATGATATTGCGAAACGGTTGATGGATTATGGTTTTCACGCGCCAACGGTTTCTTGGCCGGTAGCAGGTACTATTATGGTGGAACCGACAGAAAGTGAGTCTAAAGAGGAGTTAGATCGTTTTTGTGATGCCATGATTTCTATTCGTCAGGAAATAGAGGAAATTGAAACTGGTAAAGCAGATAAACAGGATAATTTGTTGAAAAATGCGCCTCATACTGCTGAGAGTTTGATGGTGGATGAGTGGAAGCATAGTTATTCTCGACAACGTGCTGCTTATCCTGCTCCTTGGACGCGAGAACATAAATTTTGGCCGACTGTAGGGCGAGTTGATAATGCTTTTGGCGATCGCAACTTTGTCTGTTCTTGTTTGCCGATAGAAGCATATACTTAGGTAGCACAGGCATCTTGCCTGTTGCGTAGCCAAATTTTTAGGGTGCGTTAGACGGCTAAATTTTAGACTCTGAAAGAGATTTAGGAATTCGTGGTAACGCACCGCTTCTGGCATAATGTACGGTTCCCGAAAAATCGGTGCGTTAGCGAAGCGTAACGCACCCTACTACTTAATTTACTAAGAACCGGAATTGTTTCAGCTAAAATATTACGTTATAATTGTCATTATTTTGCATAATTCTTATTTAAAATTCCGAAAGTATCAGCAATAATTAGGATATAAATATGTTGACAAATACAAATACAAAGATAGAGATACAACCATTCTCAGAAAATGTAGGTAGAAAAATTATTAATACAGAAAATGCAAGTATTTTAGAAATCAACAAAGAAGAAGTTATTAATTTGTTTAAATCTTATGGTTTTTTACTTTTTAGAGGTTTTGAAACTGATGTTAATACTTTTGCAGAATTTAGTAATTCACTGAGTAATGGTTTTATGGATTACACTGGAGGTGCTATAAATCGGAGAATAATCAATGAGGATGGAACTATATTAACTGTTAATGATTTTAAGGATGAAATGAAACTACATGGAGAAATGTACTATATAAAAAAACCTCCGCAGATAGTTTGGTTTTTTTGTGCTAATCCACCTTTAAAAGATGGAGAAACAACAATATGTGATGGTGAGCAATTTTTCCATGAACTTAGTAATTCAATGAAAGATTTATTGAGGAGGAAGAAATTAAAGTTTCCTGGTCGTTTAAAAAAAGAAGATTGGCAAAATAAATACAAAACTAATGATTTGAATGTGGTTAAAGAGATATGTGAAAGTCAAGGTAGGGAGGTTCAAATTAACGAAGATGAATCAATTGATTTTAAATTTATCTGTTCGGCAATACATAAAAGTAGAACTGAACAAAAAGATGTTTTTATTAATAGTTTATTACAGGCAAAAAAGGTAAATCCCAAAAGTGTATGTTTTGATGATGATTCCGAAATAACTGATGAAATAATGTCAGAATTAAATGAAATTGCTGAAAAAATAACTATAGAAATAAACTGGCAAAAGGGGGATATTTTGATGATTGATAATACGAGAATTATGCACGGTAGAAGAGCTTTTTATGATGACCAACGAGATATTTATGTTCGGTTGTGTTTTCCAGCATTTCCATTTTAACCCACATTCCGCACTTCAAAAAGATGTCTAACATTATCGGTGCGTTACGCTTACTGAACTGCTGATAACTAATAACTGATAACTGAAAAGGCGATATCGCTCATTTTCATATTTCCCAGAAAAAAATTTGAGTAAAGGGTTGACTTTTAATTTATTTTTGCTATTATTATTTATAATGGAGAAGGTGCGCTCAGAGATAGACTGTAGGGAAAGTTGATAATGCTTTTAGCGATCGTAACTTTGTCTGTTCTTGTTTGCCGATAGAAGCTTATAGTTAGGTAGCACAGGCATCCTGCCTGTTCCCTAGCCAAAATTTGTAGGGTGCGTTGGCGCGCTCTTTGCGGACATAAAAAGACGGACTAAATTTAGACTATGAAAGAGATTCAG
>NZ_JAYKGW010000131.1:0-13602 GCF_035285525.1 Okeania sp.
CTTTTTCCCAAGAAAGAAGTCTAAACCAAAACTGTAACGTTATAGTTTTTGAGAATTTACCAATAAAGATTTACTCAACCAAATTTGAGAATAATCTTTTCATCTTTTTCCCAAGAAAGAAGTCCGAACCAAAACTGTAACGTTATAGTTTTTGAGAATTTACCAATAAAGATTTACTCAACCAAATTTGAGAATAATCTTTTCATCTTTTTCCCAAGAAAGAAGTCCGAACCAAAACTGTAACCTTATAGTTTTTGAATGATATAAAATCCCCCTATTCATTTACTCCTACTTTAATCAGACACTGTGGATTTTCAACTTGCTTTCTAGGACGTTGAGTACGCAACAAACCAATATTGCTAGTCAATATAAAACTAGCAAAACTAGCGATCGCTATAATCGGAATTATTGATGTATCAGATAAAACACTCAAAATAATCGAGGTACTAATCGGAGTTTTAGTAATTGCTACATTAATAGCAGCCATGCAACATAACATCGCAATAGTTGGATGTACCCCTGGAATACCTAAACTAATAGCTAACCCTAAACTTGCTCCCGTAAAAAATAGGGGAAAGATAAAACCACCTCTAAATCCACCATGAATAGTTAAAGTAATAGCTATCATTTTAGCCAAACAAATTCCCAGTAACATCATAACCGTAAATGTAGCAGCTGGTTCAATTAACTGAGTTTCAATTTGTTGCTCACTAAAAAAAAGAGTTTGGGGATATAAAACAGCCAACCAACCAATACCAAATCCTCCCAAAATTCCTCGCAAAATATGCCTATTTTCAATAGGTTCAATGGCAAACTGTATAAGTCGAAAAATTCCAATAAACAAAATTCCAGCTAAAGCACCAACTATTCCTAAAATTCCAGCTTCCAAAAGACTTAACCAACTCAAAGCAGGAATAGCATCAAAATAGTCAAAGCGATAGATACCGCCAATTTCTAACCCAGTGCCAAAGCGAAACACGCCAAAACTAAAAATTCCGGCCACAACCGCTGGAATAATTGCTTCGTAATACTGAATCCCCCGACGATGGGGAATCTCCAGAGCAAACAATGGGCCTCCTACAGGATCCCCAAAAAATGCTGCTAATGCTGCCCCCATACCACAAAATGTCAAAATTCGCGTTTCTTTTAGACTTAAATTAAGTTTATCAGCAATCCAACTTCCAAAACTGCCATTAATTTGTACCAAAGGTGCTTCAGGTCCTAAACTGCCACCAGCAGTAATTGATACTAAAGAAGTAGCAATCATTCCTGGAGTTTGATTTGGTTCCAAGCGACCAGGATCGTGAATTTTATCAATTACTTTTGCCATTTCTCCTGGTTGACCAAAGAAATGGAGACATAAACCAACACCAAGTCCGCCAATTGTTGATATTATCCAAGTATAGTTCCATGCTGGTAGCCAGTCTGGAAAAATTCCTGTGAAGTAGTGCTTCCCTATTTCCCATACCAACTCCAAAAAGTTTTCTAAGACAAAGTAGTAAACTGTAGCAACTAATCCTCCTATAATACCAACAGCACTGGTATAAAGTAGAACTTTTGAGTATAATAGCTCATGGGTTTGACTGCTCAGTTCTAGTTCGTTGTCTTGAAAATTTTGGTTGTCCATACTAAAGAAAGGATTTTGAATTTCCTTTTGAATCAAAATGTTACGAATGAGACCAAATACCAATACAAAAAAGCCTATCAAGAAGATAGAAACAAAAATACCCATTGTAGTCACAAAAATGATTACTTGTTTCCTGCTACTCAAAGATTTGTAGCTATACTTGTTATAGTTGATGGGAGGTATTACCCTCCGCACCTCTACTTCAGAATCGGACGTGCGACTTTCACCGCATCACGGCTCCTAGCAGTCTGTGGTAACATCTCAGTTATAGACAAAATCCGTTGATTAGGACTAAACCGGGTCAAGGTTTAGTTGTTCCTCATCTTCCACGGTCTCAGTCAGCGAGTGCCTTTGGCCTACTGCCTTGGGGTTACTTACCTATGTGTCGTCTTGCGCTCGACTTTCGCCTGGGCAATTTTAGGCTAAAGGTTTTTACCCTGCACCCATAGACTTAGGAAACTTCACTCTAAGGTGTCTAAGCATCATCACCCTTCCTTTGAGGTTTCTTGACTGCCGGGGATAATTTCGTTCCCCCATCCTACCCGATAGCAAGATTTCCGAGCTTTCCTCCTACTGACCAACTAACCTGCTTTGGTCAAACTTGCTTATCGTTTTTCCTCGTTCCGAATTACAGATTGTTTTGACGGTTTAGGGCTATCCCATTAATTCGCCTACACAATCCCCAGGGATGCGTCTAACTATCAAATTTGACGCGGGGATGCTCGTGTGTTGTCAGGACACTTTTGGAGTGACTCCTTGCCAGGAAGTAAGACACTTTTTCAGGACATTCCGCCCCGGTACCCATGCCGTCTCCCCATCACCCCCAGTGTGCCTATCACCCTTAGCTCTGGTTGAGACCTGATACCAGCTTCACTCTGCTAGTGGAAAAGGTCTAGCTCGGTGGGCCAGGTCGGGAGTCCGTTGTCCCCTAACGGGCTGGATTTTCACCAGCATCCGTAACTCAGTTATCACTACAAGGCTCTTCTTTGGTGGCCTCGCGTTGGCAGGCTCTTCCTCCATGGCCTTGTTAGACCCTATTCATACCGCTCTAGTTGCTAGAGGCTCCTAATAGAAACGAGTCGCACTTGACATCTTCCTGAAACAGGTCTTGAGATTCTGTTCAGAATAAGCAAACTTTTCTATGGAACTATGAAATGGTCTATTGTAATAATTTAGAATTTAGAATTGAAGCAACTATTCAGGTGGAGGGGTTGACAAATAATCATATTTATGTTTTTACTACTTTCCATAAACCTTTTAGTCTGATTTATAGATTCTTTAGTATCCTTAGATATAGTTTTTGGTTTTGAAACACTGACTATGCACAAAATCAAGAATAATGCAATCCCAATATCTGAATACTTACGGTCTATTTAACAACAAAAGATAAATTAGACATTTCCAGAAATAATAAATCAAATCAATTATCGTACAGAAATTATCAATTTTTTCTTCCTATCTATTGCCTATTCCCGATATTTAGGGTTTGTTGATTAAAGATAAAAGTCTTTATGTATAAAAGTAAGTGCCTTTTCTAGTTGTGAAATAGTACCATATCTTCCCCTTATAAGGCCAAAAAAGTGTAGGTCATCTACAACTCCTTATTCCTCTAGACTCTGTAGGGACGTTGCATAGTCCCTACCTACTCCCTACAAAGATCAAAAAGACTTCCCATAAACAAACCCTATCTAAATATTTAACGTTTTTCAGCAGGAGTATAATCAACATTATGAGATCCTGTATAAATTTGTGTAGGACGGAAAATACGATTAACTGCCAATTGTTCTTTCCAGTGAGCTAACCAACCAGCTACACGAGCAATAGCAAATATAGGTGTAAATAAATCGCTAGAAATACCTAATTTGCGATAAACTAGACCAGAATAAAAATCTACATTTGGATAAATTCCTTTGTGCCCTAGTCTTTCCTCTACAACCTTTTCTATCTCTAAAGCTATCTCATAATATTTGTCGTATCCAAACTTTTCAAATAACTCTACTGCTAATGCCTGAAGAATAACTGCTCTTGGGTCTTTAACCTTATAGACTCGGTGACCAAAACCCATAATTTTTGCCTTAGTCTCAAAACATTTTTCTAGATATGGTCTAACATTTTCTACCGAACCTATTTCAGATAACATACTGATTACATCTTCATTTGCTCCTCCATGCAATGGACCTGCCAAAGTTCCTACTGCTGAAGCTATAACACCGTAGGGATCAGTCAAAGTAGAAGATGTTACCATTGCTGAAAATGTAGAAGCATTAATAGTATGTTCAGCATGGAGAGTCAGACAAATATCAAATACTTTTGCTGCTAATGGATCCGGTTCCTTTTCATTAATCATATACAAAAAGTTAGCTGCATAATCCAAATCATCTCTTGGTTTAACAGGATCGTCACCTTTACGCATTAACTCAAAGGCAGCTACCATCGTCGGTATATTAGCAAGTAGCCTGACCACTGCTGTCCTAATATATTCGGGATTATCAAGGGCACGACGAGAATAAAATAAACCCAGAGCTGCTGCTGAAGTCTGTAGAGCATCCATAGGGTGTCCAGTTTCTGGGAAACATTTCATCATGTCCCTAATTCTATATTTAATTCTTCTATTATCGCGAATCTCTTGCTCAAAGCTTTCTAATTCTTTTTTGCTAGGAAGGTTGCCCCAAATTAATAAATATGCTGTTTCGAGAAAAGAACTTTCTTTGGCTAATTTTTCTATATTAATGCCTCGGTATTCCAATATCCCTTGTTGTCCATCGACGTAGCTGACACTTGATTGGGTAGCGGGAACACCTTCTAAACCAGGCTTGTATTCGATGCAGACGACGGACATGACGCTCCTTTTGAGTTAAAAATGTGAATATATCTAAAAATATATTATTAAGTATTTTTGTTATGTTATTTTTTTTACAAAAATCAATTAATAATTATGATTAATCCAGTATAAATCTTGGTGGTGTTAACCAAAACATTTGACTATTGCCTACTGGTGAACCAACTTCTGGTAAGGAAATACCTATTACGCCTGCTTTTTTGAGTATTAATACTTCTCTGGTTTCTCCCCAAATTAGAATTTCTGCCCAATTTGCTAAGTCTGGTTGATGGCCTACTAGAGCTAATTCTCTATTTTTTTGAGGTGGCCATGTTTCTAGCCATTGTAGCCAAAGATTAATATCTCCATCAGGGGCCAGGGGTGAAAATTCTTCTACTTTGGGACTTAATTTATGAGCTTGCAGAATTTTAGCTGTTTGATTAGCTCTAACTAAGGGACTGGTAAGAATTAGGTGGAAATGAAGACCTAGTTGGTTTAATTTTTGAGCAATTTTGTGGGTTTTGCGATCGCCTATTTCTGTTAAAGGACGTTCTGCATCTGTAGGACAATCTTCTCTACCAGCGGCAATACCGTGACGAATAAAATAAATATTTGTAGTCATATTTTTAGGGAGTAGGAAGTAGGGAGTAGGGAGTAGGGAATAATGGATAATTGATAATGAAGTAGTTAGATAAAGATCAAGAGACAGTTATTACTCTTACTTCTCTGTTTTCCCATCCTTGTCATACTTCTCGTCCTGCTCAAACTCTGCTTTTTTCAGGGAGTCTTAAGTAGGGTTTGCGCTCAAAAGTCTTATGGGTAAGGGTAGAAAACAGAAGGCAGAAGGAATGGGAATTATAGAATAATAGGAATATCCTTATGCAATGTCCGTACAGAAGAATCGTCCCTTGATTTTCTTGCCCTATCTTGACCAAAATCCTAGATTGATTTTTCGGGAACCGTACCATTACCAGCTAAAAGCTGGTACTTTATTAGTACCTGAAAAGGCTCAAACCTTTACTTATCAAAACTTTGATATTTCCATACGCCAGCCCTAAGTGATTTTACCAGACTACTATCACTCTTTTTCCTTTCGCCTCATCTCCTTACTACACTGTTTCATCTTAATAGATGTAGGTTGGGTTTAGGGACGAAACAAGGGCAACAATCTTTCTCCCCCAGTCCCCCAGTCCCCCAGTCCCCTACTCCCTAATTCTGATACAAAAAACCCTGCACTGAAATAGGCAGGGTTTTCTACATACCAATCACATATTTTTGCCATTCTTTGTTTTTACCACTTTTAACGTATTTAGTCAATTCAAAATACAGGCTACTATGGGGTTTTCGAGGCCGACAATGCAAAGCCATATTAGCCTCTTTTGGTGTACGACTTCCTTTGCGGACATTACAACTCACACAAGCAGTCACAAGATTTTCCCAGGTATCTGCACCACCACGCGATCGCGGTATTACATGATCTATGGTCAAATTATCACCCGTATAATTACAGTATTGACAAGAATGACTATCTCTGTGCATAATATTTCGGCGTGTTAAAGGAATATCTTTATAAGGAACTCGGACATAGTAGCGCAGTCGGATGACTGTAGGTAGGGGAATATTAGGAAGGATATACACCCCTTTGTGTTCAATTTGCTCCGCTTTATCTTTGAGCAACAAGACGATCGCTCGTCGCCAACTCGTGATATTGAGCGGTTCATAAGAAGCGTTCAACACTAAAACATTGGCCATTGACATTTCTGAAAAGAGAATTTTTGATCACATATTAGCACAATTAATATATTTAGGGAGTAGGGAGTAGGGAGTAGGGATTAGAAGGAAACCTTAGAAGTTTCTTTAAGAAACCGGGTTTCTGGGTAGGTTGGGACATTTAATAAATGCTCAAACTTAGTCAAAGATTAATGCATAAATTTTTAATTTTTAATTTTGACTTGCGCCCTACAGCCTGAATTTTGCCAATTTATGGAGTAATTGTTTTAATGAATAAAAAATTTAACTGATTGAGGAGTGACGGAAAATGTTAAGTTGGGAAAATGCTTTTTTGAAAACTCAAGCCACAGAAATTTTAAATCAGGGATCAATAGAAAGTGATATAGTTGGAGGTATTTGTCAAAGAGCATGGGTAGAAATTAATGATCGGGCACTGACCTATAATGTCCGAGAACTTAAAAGTCTTTTATCAGCTAAAACGAAATTAATGGGAGTGGTAAAAGCAGATGCTTATGGACATGGAGCGTGTAAAGTATCTCAAAGTATTTTAGAAGCTGGTGCAGATTGGTTGGCAGTGGCAACAGTTCCAGAAGGAATAGAATTAAGATTAGCTGGAATAGAAGCACCAATTTTAATTTTAGGGGCAACCGATCAACCTGAACAAATTCAAGCGATCGCTCACTGGGAACTACAACCAACTATTGGTACGCCTCAACAAGCTTTAGTTTTTTCGGAAACTCTTTCTTATTACACGGAAGCAATGCCAGTACATCTGAAGTTGGATACAGGAATGTCTCGCTTAGGAACATCTTGGCAACAGGCAGTAGAATTTGTAAAATTTGTACAGGGCTTGCCAAATTTAAAAATTGCGAGTATTTATTCCCATTTAGCTACAGCAGATGAATCAGACCAGACAGTGATGAGACAACAGCATCAAAGATTTCAGGAAGCAATAGGTTTGTGTTGTATTGATGGCAAAGGTTTTCCTGGTGATATCCGACTTCATTTAGCTAACTCCGCAGCAACTTTAACTGACTCTGCTTTACACTACGATATGGTGAGAGTGGGTTTAGCTATTTATGGTTTATATCCAGCACCTCATCTACAGGAGAAAATTAAGTTAAAACCAGCAATGGAAGTAAAAGCTAGGGTAACGCAAGTCAAAACTATTGAAGCAGGTACTGGGGTGAGTTATGGTTATAAGTTTATTGCTCCCAAACAGATGCGGTTAGCAGTGGTGGGTATTGGTTATGCTGACGGTATACCTCGTAATCTTTCTAATAAGATGAAAGTTATTGTGCGCGATCGCCTAATTCGGCAAGTGGGAGCTATTACGATGGATCAGTTGATGCTGGATGTGAGTGATATTGCCGATCTAGAAACAGGTGAAGTAGTAACTTTATTAGGGCAAGTTGGGGAACATCGAATTTCTGCTGAAGACTGGGCAAATACTTTAGGAACTATTTCTTGGGAAATTCTTTGTGGTTTCAAGCATAGGTTGCCTCGTGTAGGAGTTTAGAAATACAGAGGATTCTAATTTGGTGAGGTACACCAGTGCGGGCATTTTTCCCGCACTGGGAACATTGAATTATTTAAGATATAACCCCTACAAAATCTGCAATAACTCTCTCTAAACCAACGACAACTCTGGTGAATCTATCAAAATCTATTTTGTCAATAGTATCTTCTGGTTGATGATAATAAGGATAGCGAAGAAAAGCAGTATCTGTCACCATTAAAGCTGGATAATTTTGTTGCCAAAATGCCCAGTGGTCTGATAAATCTACTCCAGAAAATAATGCTGGAAGTGCCGCACCTTCTGAGGGAAATTTAGTATGGCGACGAAAAGAAGAAATAGCATCACATACTAATTTTCTATTCGCCATATTACTAACAAAAGTAATGTAATTTCCTGTAGAAGGATAAAAATTATCAAGACCAGGAGGAAACTTTTGACTACCCAAATTATCGGAATAATAACCAATAGTTTCTAGACTGAACATGGCGAAAATATTTTCTTGGTTTTGTCGGCAATTTTTAGCATAGACAAAACTACCCATATTAAGAGTTCTAAAAAAAGGTGGTTCTTCATTAGCAAATTCTACAAAACGCAAAGTTCTTGATGTTTTTTTCTCAGAAAATTTCCTGGCTAATTCTAATACTGCTACTGTGCCTGTACCATTATCATTAGCTCCTGGGCAATTAAAAACTGAGTCATAATGACTCCCTACTACTACAATTTGTTCTGGTTGATAAGAGCCTTTGATTTCTACTTCTAAATTTTCAAATGTTTGATTATCAACTTGATAGGTTTGCCGTCGAACTTGATAATTATATTTACTAAATTCACTAGCAATAAAATTAGCTGCATTTCTTAGTTGAGAATAATTTGAATAGTTTCGTTCGCCAATTTCAACAGCTAATTTGTGTAAATTATATTCTAGTAAATATTTGAGATAAATTTCTGCTTCTGTTAGTGGTGGTAAAACACCGCGATAACTTTCTCCAGGCATTTTTAGCATAGAATTATCCTTTTTTTAGGGAAGAGGTATGGAGGTATGGAGAAAAGAGGTGGGAATTTCATTATTAATTATTAGACATCTCCTCCAAATGAGGGAACAGGGAACACTAGATATGTGGGAACAGGAAGAAATAATTGATAATTTATGGATAAGAATTGATTTAATTTTTTATTTTTGGAGATGTCTATTAATTATTCATTTACTTATAACCATAATCTAAATCTAAATCTAGTTGTTGAGAAGCTTTTACTGCTAATTCATCACAACGCTCATTTTCTATATTTCCAGAATGACCCCTTACCCAAGAAAATTCAACTTGATGTTTATCGCATAAATCTAACAATTTTTCCCATAGATCAGGGTTCATTGCTTTATCTTTTTTATTCCGTTTCCAATCATTTGCTTGCCAACGTTTTGCCCAACCTTTTGTGGCAGCATCAACTATATATTTAGAGTCAGTATATAGGGTGACAATAGAGGTAAATTCTAGTTGTTCTAAACCTACTATTACTGCCATTAATTCCATACGATTATTAGTAGTTAGTTGATAACCTCCAGATAATTCTTGCCGTTGTTTTCCAGACAAAATAACAATACCATAACCACCAGGGCCAGGATTTCCACTACAAGCACCATCAGTATAAATAGTAATTTCTGGTTGGTTTTCTATCATATTAGCTCCTTTTTATTAAAGTAAATTTGCTCTATAAATAATAGAATGATATGGTGGTTAAGCACAGTAATAAGAGCTAGAGAAAAATGAACAATCAATATACAGGGTTTACTGAGTATTATGATTTGTGGGTTACTTCTGGTTATTATAACTACCAGGATATTGCTAAGGAAACACATTCAGTTATCGGGAATGGTCGCCAGATTATTGAGTTAGGTGTAGGAACAGGGTTACTAGCACAAGAGTACATTAATATTGATCCAACCTGCGAGTTTACAGGAGTTGATTTTACCTCTTCCTTGCTGGAAATTGCTGAGAAACGCTTGGAAAATCGGGTTAAATTGATTGAAGCTGATGCTGTAACAATGGACTTAAATACAAAGTTTGATGTGGCCATATCCAATGGAGGAGTGTGGGGAATTCTTGATTTAGGTGATAAATGGGAATTTGGAGGCCATGTTGCAGGGATTGAAGCTAATAGTCAAGGTTTGAGAAATGTAGCTTACCACTTAAAAGAAGGAGGATTATTATTATTACACCTGCAAAAACCACATCCAAACTATGAAAAATCTATAGGTGAGGGAATTATCTATTCTCAGTCTATTGAAGAAGTAGAAGATACGGTAGATTATCATACTCTACTGAAGAGCTATTTATTCAAGAAAGAAGAAGAAATTGTGGTTCAAGAGCAAATTAAAATTACCTGTTTTAAACCAGAAATTTCTGAGAAATTGTTAAGTGAGGCGGGATTTGATTTCCAAGGTACTAGCAATGGCGATCGCTTTGCAATTTACAAAAAGCGATAATTAATTTCAATCCTGAAAGCTTTTTCTACGAAGTTTAGTAATACAAAAAGACTATCTATGAGTATTTCCATTCAGCAGGTTAGTACCTCTGAGCAATTAAATTTATGTCACCAGATGCAAATAGCAATTTTTCATCACGAACTAAATTTGTTCGGAATGCAAATACCTGATGACTACGATCGCTCATCACTTTATATGCAAATTGTTGATTCCCAAGTTGTTGTGGGAACTTACCGCATTGTTCCTAATACCTCTCTCGGACTGCCAATACAAGAAACTGGATTTAATCTTGAGCAATTTGAGAAAAATAAGATATGTGAAATGTCTCGTCTAGTTCTTCTGAAAGAAAAGCGGGGTAAAATCCCTTTTAGCCAAGTTTTCTCTTCCGCTCGTAATGCTGCCAAAGAGCATTACAATGCTTCTACTCTAGTTGTGGCGATCCTGCCTCAAAATGTGTCTCTGTTTAAACGGTATGGTTTCTCACAGGTGGGGGAACCGCTGCACGATCCGACTGTTAAGTCTACCGACAAGAATGAGTCAGTTATTATCCCAATGCAAACGTATATTTAATCAGAACTTACACAGACGCACCCAGAAACTTGGTTTATTGTAGACTTTTCGTCAAAAACAATGATTTGTAGCAGAAACTGGGTTTCGCGTAAGTAAGTTATAGTTACTCTTCTGTCTGAATTTATAATCATAAAACTGATGAACTTAATCTCACAAACTGAAGCTCGTAAAGCAGATCATTTACGCATTTGCTTAGAATCAAATGTCCAATTTAACCATACCACTAACGGGTTAGACCGTTACCGTTTTACCCACTGCTGTTTACCAGAACTAAATCGCAGTGACATAGATATAACAACTACATTTCTGGGAAAGCAACTCGGTGTGCCATTATTAATATCTTCGATGACGGGTGGTACCGAACAAGCAAAAATGATTAATTATCGGTTAGCTCAGGTTGCTCAAAAGTATAAGATAGCTATGGGGGTTGGTTCGGAACGAGTTGCTGTAGAGAACCCCAAGGTAGCTGATTCTTTTGCTGTGCGATCGCTTGCTCCTGATATTCTGTTGTTTGCTAATTTAGGTGCTGTTCAACTCAATTATGATTATGGCATTAATCAGTGCCAACAAGCGATTGATATTTTACAGGCAAATGCTTTGATTTTACATCTCAATCCTCTTCAAGAATGTATTCAAACTGAAGGTGATACTAATTTCCGAGGTCTTCTTGACAAAATATCAAAATTGTGCTACTCATTGCCAGTACCAGTAATTGCGAAAGAAGTAGGTAATGGTATTTCTGGGAAAATGGCGCAAAAATTGATTGATGCTGGAGTCGCAGCGATTGATGTGGCGGGAGCTGGAGGGACTTCTTGGGCTAAAATTGAAGGTGAACGTGCTACAGATCCTATTCAGCGTAGGTTAGGAAATACTTTTGGTAATTGGGGTTTACCGACGGCAGAATGTATTACTTCGATTCGAGACTGGAACTCAGATGTTCCTTTGATTGCTTCTGGAGGTTTACGAAATGGGTTGGATGTGGCAAAGGCGATCGCTCTCGGTGCAGATTTAGGTGGATTAGCTTGGCCATTTCTCCAAGCAGCAGTGGAGTCGGAGGAATCTTTAAGTTTATTAGTTGATATTTTAATTGCGGAAATAAGGACGGTTCTATTTTGTACGGGTAATGCTAATTTAGCAGATTTAAAAAAATCTGGTACTTTGGAAAGATTAATATAATTGTGAAAAAAACGGTAGGGGTTTGGTCTCCAAATCCTATTTTTCTTTAGGTTTTGATAAATATAGCAATGTGCGCACTTAATCTTCACAAATTACAGGAGCTGTCCAATAGCTAAAAGCGTTATATTATCGGCCATTCATTCTCCCTGTTCCCTCTCTTGCTTGATTGGATATGGCGTATCGGCTGTCGCCGACATATAACGCGTAGCGTCCCGGAGGGAAAGGACACCTCGCCATCCCTTAACCGCTGTTCCCTGTTCCCTTAACCGCTGTTCCCTGTTCCCTGTTCCCTGCGCTATAAATTAAACTTCTCATAATGAATTTTTATGTTATTGCAAGCTAACCAACGGACAAAATTAGATGATTCTGACGATCGCTTATTTTATTCTTTTCCCAGGTTTGTCACCCATGTGGATGAAGGGTTTATCGATCGGTTGACTAATTTATATCGTGATCGCCTCCAACCTCAGACTAAAATTTTAGATATGATGAGTAGTTGGGTTTCTCATTTACCAGAGGAAATGGAATTTAGTCATGTGGAAGGACATGGTATGAATGAGGAGGAGTTGGCAAAAAATCGTCGATTAAATCATTATTTTGTGCAAAATTTTAATCAGGATTTAAAAATACCTTTACCGGACAAAGATTTTGATGCGGTGTTGAATTGTGCTTCAATTCAATATTTACAATATCCTGATGCTATATTTTATGAAATTTATCGTATTTTGAAACCTGGTGGAATGGCAATTATTAGTTTTTCTAACCGGATGTTTTATCAGAAGGCGATCGCTGCTTGGCGAGATAATTCGGAGGAGGAAAGAGTAAAGTTAGTAAAGAGTTATTTTGACTCTATAAAAAATGCTAATGGGGTTCCAGGTTTTAGTCAAGTAGAAGTAATTTCTCAAAAGTCAAATGTACCTAATTTTTTGCAGATGTTAGGTTTAGGAGCAGGGGATCCTTTTTATGCTGTAATTGCTTATCGTCAGATTTAAGATTAGGTGATAGTTTTAGGTAGTTGTTAGTAAGTTAAGATATATTTTTTGTGGTGGTTTATTGTAATTATTTTTGTTAACATAAAGGGTAGCGGGAGCATCTTACTCCCGTACTATTTTATTGATTATTACTATGCAGAAATTCCGTTTTTTTTATCGACAAATATCAGTCTTTATTGCCAAAAAAATTAGGGTTCAAAACTATCCTTAGAAGGAGAGAAAAAATTTATAGGAAATTCCAAGTATAGCAATTCCCATACTTGTGAGGTAAAGTTTTCTATCCTCCCTTACCCCCCTTTGAAAGGGGGGAAAAGTGAGCAAAAAGTTCCCCGCATGATCGGGGAATTTAGGGGGGATTATAAATGTACCTTACAAGAAAAGGGAAATCCTATATTATGAACCACAGATTTAATTATTAAATCTTTTAAGTGCGAGTCGGAAAACTCGCTTAGGTGTGCTTGATAAAAGTGGAATCCGCTGTATATTCACTATTTTAATTCTTTAGTTTTAGTCAGAGTTACTGATAATTGAAATGCTACTACCTAACTCCTATTTCGTAGAATTTTGTTTTTTCTTTCTAATATAATTTCAAACTGAGAAATCATTTTTTTTAAATAAGGAGTATCATAACCATTAATATAGTAAAGATAAACTTCCTGTGGGTCATCGGGGTAATAGCGAAATGGT
>NZ_JAYKGW010000132.1:0-16652 GCF_035285525.1 Okeania sp.
CCATTTTTGTTCTTTAACTAGAACTTCATAAGCTAGTTTTTGGGCTTCAATGATCTCTTGTTCATTAGTTAAAATTCTAGCTTCCATAATCTTATTTTTATTCAGTTTTATATCTAGTATTTATGGAGATTAACTATAGAATAATTCCCCTATTTGGGATTACTTAATAGGGGAATATTAATAGGATTAATTCCTCAAATTAATAAGGACCAAAAAAGAGGTTTCCGGGAGCATCGGGGTCATCACTCCCATGAAATTGTTGCACTAATTCCACTAATTCGTCTTTAGTTATACCACCGTCACCGTTTAAGTCTAACTTGGGAAAAATTTCCACAGCTAATTCTTCAGGAAGGCGCCAGCTCCGAAAAATAGTTTTGTATTCTTCCAAACTAATAATTCCATCTCCATTTAGATCCAATAACTCGAAAATCTGATTCGCGAGGTCAATATTCGTTTGGTACATATCTGGACTATTTATGCGATGCTCGCCATGTTCGAGCCATTCTGCTAGCTCAACTTTACCATCATTGTTTTTATCCGCATCTTTTCGTAAATATTCCCAGTCCTCCATAAACTTTGCATGAAGTTCCTCGTATTGTGGCGTTCCTTGAGATAAATTACGCATTTGAGCAAGATTCTGGAATATTGCTTCAAAATCGTCTTTTTCTACTACACCATTTCCATTAGCATCATAGACTTGAAACAAGCGAGTCCACTTTCTAGTTTGTAGTTCAGTCAGCATATTTTTGTTTTCTTTATTTAATAAGAATACACTACACACAAATCATTCTAATCATAAAATTCTTAAAATGTCAATTTAGCAGAAAAAGAGGGTTTTATGTTGGGAAGTACATTAATAATTTTTATGCAAATAAACTCAACAAATATGCTATAAAAATAAATGGGAATTAAAATAATTCCCTAACAGTCAAAAAGATTAATTTAATCACAATGATTTTACAAAAAAATAAATTTAATATACAAGAATTAGCAGCTATTCTTGCCAAAGAAAATATTAGTTTATGGGAAAATATTGACCCCATTAAAAAACAACAAATATCACAGGCGATCGCTCCTAATAACACCATTAACTGCATCATTTATCCAGAAACTCAAACTCAACTATCTGATGTCGTTGCTTGCTGCGCCAAAAATAATTGGGTGATATTACCTTGCGGTAGCGGTAGTAAACTTCATTGGGGAGGTTTACTCAAAGTCGATCCAACTACTCACGACGAGGGAATAATAGTTGTCAGTTGCGATCGCCTCAACGGTCTCATCGAACACGCTGTTGGTGACTTAACTGTTACTGTGGAACCGGGGATGAAATATACAGACTTACAAGCAACTTTGGCAAAAACAGGTCAATTTCTGCCTATCGATCCTGCTTACCCGGAAGCTGCAACTATTGGGGGTATTGTTGCTACTGCGGACACTGGTTCCCTACGGCAACGCTATCGGGGTGTGCGAGATATGTTATTGGGTATTAGTTTTGTGCGTTCAGATGGAAAAGTTGCTAAAGCAGGAGGACGGGTAGTTAAAAATGTTGCCGGTTACGACTTAATGAAATTATTTACAGGTTCTTATGGCACATTAGGTATTATTAGTCAGGTTACTTTTAGGGTTTATCCCATACAAGAAGCATCGGGAACTGTGGTTTTAGTGGGTGAAAAAAATAACATTGCTCAAGCGACTAAAACTTTATTATCTTCTGCATTAACTCCTGTTGCTATTGATTTAGTTTCAGTTAATTTAGTTAAAGAATTAGGCTTGGGTAAAGGTGTGGGATTAATAGTAAGATTTCAAACTATAATAGACAGTGTTGAAGAACAAGCAAGTAAATTATTAGAAGTTGGAAATAGTTTAGGTTTAAATTCTATTCGTTACGATGGTAATGAAGCAGAATTATGGAATAAATTAAAACAGAAAATTTGGCAATCTCAGGAGAACAAAGAAATAATTTGTAAGATAGGAGTAATGCCGAATAAAGTTGTAGAAACTTTAGAGCAACCAGTTCTAGAAAATGGTTTAGGATTAATTCATGGAGGTAGTGGTTTAGGAGAATTACGTTTTAATTATGTTACTATTGAAACTATTCTAGAATTACGGCAGTGGTGTGAATCCACAGGTGGATTTCTGACAGTTTTAGTAGCGCCATTAGAGATGAAACAAAAACTTGATGTTTGGGGTTATAATCAAAATGGTCTGGAGATAATGCGGCGAATTAAACAAAAATTTGACCCTCAAAATATTCTTAATTCCTATTCTTTTGTGGGTGGAATTTGAAATAATTATTAGTGTGCTGTTTAATTGATTAACCGTCTTATTTCGGAAGCTTCAACAGAGACTTTTGATATTCCGAAATCAATCTTATGGTTTTTCCTATCTCAAAAACTTTTTTCAGTCAGATAAAAATTAAGTTTATACAATTTATGGTTGAAAAGGAATAAACCAATGCCAGTTCGAGATGCTTTTCATAATTCAGTACGACACGCTTTAGAAAAAGATGGCTAGCGTATTACCCATGACTCACTTCATATTGATTTAATAGATATAGAAGTTTATATTGATTTGGGTGCAGAAAAACTTTTAGCAGCAGAACGAAATAATGAAAAAATTGCAGTAGAAATCAAAAGTTTTTTAGGGAGTTCTACAATTTCATAATTTCACCTAGCATTATGTCAATTTATCAATTATAGATTTGTTTTAAATGAATTTGAACCTGAACGTCAGCTATACCTAGTAATTCCATCTGAAACTTATCAAGTATTTTTTAGACGGAAATTAATTAATAAAACCACCCAATAACAACAGCTAAAATTTGTGATTTATGAACCAACATTGGAGGTAATTCAACAATGGATAATGTAGACAAATATAGTAATTTAATTCAACAAATTTTGCAAGAATATGCTAGCTATAAATCTCTTAATAAAGACATAGAAGGAAAATTTGTTTGTGATACCAAAAATCATCACTATCAAATTGTAAATATAGGTTGGCAAAATAAAGTTCGGGTTTATGGATGTACCTTACATTTAGATATCAAAAATGGAAAAACCTGGATTCAACACAACACAACAGAAATAGATATTGCTGAAGAATTAGTGAATTTAGGAGTGCCAAAACATGATATTGTTATTAGTTTTCATTCTCTTTTTAAGAGACAATTTACAGAATATGCAGTTAATTAGATTTTAGTGAAAAAAGCAGGGTGTTGTTAAATCAAAGGATAAATATAAGTGGGATGGGCATCCTGCCCGTCCGAAAATATAAGGAACAGAAACAGCCATCTTGCTTGTTCCACAAAACTATTAAAATCATCCCACATTTCATTTATGCAATTCTAAAAGTAGACTTTAGGGAGGATAAGGAGACAGAGAAAGTAGGAGGAATAATTCCCTTATTTAAGGTTTTTCTGCCTTCTTCATTCTTTCTATATTTGCCAAAAACTCAAGTTTTGATTTTTCCCTGCTACTACTACAGCAGCTATATAATTATCTTGAGGAATAAATTGATATAAATACCAATTAGAAGCTTCCTGAATATTTCCATTGATACAAAAAAACTCTACTTTTTTTTCATAATTTAAACTAATTTCTACTTTTTCTAAACCACCTGCTAACCCATCTCCAGTTGCTTTTAAATAAGCTTCTTTACAAGTCCATAATTTGAAGAATGTTTCTTGTTTTTTTTCAGACGGAAGTTCACTAATAAAGTTGTATTCTTGGGCAGAAAAAAAACGTTTTGCTAAATTTTCTGCATCATTCATTGGGCGAATATATTCTAAGTCAATACCAATTAAATTAACTTTGGTAATGCCATATAAAGCTAAATCTTGAGAGTGAGATAAATTAAATAATATTGATGTATTTTTTAAGTATGGTTTGCCGCGATCGCTATAACTAAATTGTAGTTTTTGGGGTTCAATATTTAAGTAATGGCTGATAATTTTTCTGAGTTTTGCTCTAGCAATAATAAAGCGATTTTTGTCTCTGGCAAAATGAAATTTGTTGGCTCTTTCTATTTCGTCTGAAGATAATATTGTTAATAATTTCTCAATTTGAGAAGGGGATAATTTTAGATTTGCCCTCCAAATATGAACGTTATTTGGTGATAATTCTAATCTTTTTTCTGGCGGTTCAAGAAACATTTATTATTGATTTTTCTATATTATTTAAGTAGATAGGTACGAATAAACATCACTATTTAATGAAATCAGGACTTATACGGGAGGAACCCCCTTTATAGGAGAAATCGTTGTTTTGAACAGTAATAATCTAGGTTCGTACCGGGTTTCTGGGTTCGTCTGCGTAAGTCATGGAAATATTAAAGTAGTAAAAACCCTTGAGATTGATTCCTTCCACGGAGTTACCATCACTGCGGACATACTTGTAAATTTTAATTTTATTCAAGAAAAACTACATCTTCATAAATCAAGGAAAGTAAACAGTGAAAATCAACACTGGTAAAATAAACTTCTTGGTCTATTTGATTGTAATTAGATTCTTCTATTGAGTAACTCGTAAGTTCCCATTTTCCTTTTTCATTAAGTCGATAACTATCTACATTCATAGTTTCCGTTTCAATTAAAACATATTCTTTTAAAGTATTAATTTGACGATAATTTCTAAATTTTCTGCCTTGGTCAAAATTTGCTGTACCCGGAGACAATACCTCTATAATCAAATAAGGATGATAGACTATTTGCCTAGCATTTAGATCGCGATCGTCACAAGTAACCATGACATCAGGATAATAAAAAGGACCTTTTTCAGAAATTCCTACTTTGGCATCTGCCATAAATACTTTACATCCTTTACCACGGAGGTGATTTTTCAGTGCAGAAGCTAAGTTTAATGCAATTGAGTTATGTCCAAGACTTCCTCCAGTCATGGCATAGATTTTCCCGTGAACATATTCGTATTTGATGGGTTGTTGTTTTTCCCATTCAAGATATTCTTGGGGGTTCATTGGTTGAATTTGCGGTTTGGCAATCATTGACTCAATTTTCTAACAAAATACTATTAAATTTCTACTATCATATCATTTTTGGTGGGGGTTGTTGTTGTTATTAATTGGAGTGGTATGATCTATTTTTTATTAGGAAATCAAGTTAAAGGATTATTATTATTTTTAGGTTCGGGAGTAATTTTTATAGTTGCTGTAATTTTGTTTTTTTAAGTTGTTTGAGAATGATAAAAATTATCAAAAACATCTTTTGAGAATGCAGATTTAACTAATGCTATTTTTGATGAAGTAATTATTAGACATTTCCAGAAAAGAGGGGACAGGGAACACTTAACTCTTAACTGGGAAGAAGAATTGATAATTTATAGATAATAATTGATTTTACTTTTTATTTTTGGAGATGTCTATTGAAGATAGTAATTTTTTCGATGCTGTTAGAGAACAAAAAACTAAGCATTTAGGTGTCAACTATTCAGGTTAAAAAATAGAGCATTTTAGTTTAACAAGGAACTATCTTTTTCAATAACTTTCTCTGTAACTTCCCTAAATCCTGAATCTGTAGGGACGTTGCATGTAACGTCCCTACAGAGTGCTTTAACAATAAAGATTTTTACCCTAAATATTCCTAATTTCTACCTAAATTTAACCATTCATTAGGAAGCACATTATAGAATCTTAATACAATTGAGATTTGTTTGTAATATATTGCGAAAAAAAATTAATCAATGATTTATCCTCTTAACTTCGGCAAACTAAGTTGAATAAAAAGTCATGCTAATGGGCGAGTTAACCCCAATATATAATTACTCTACCAGAAATAATTGCTAAATGCAAGCTTATTCTCATTCTTTTTTTTTGGAGGTGCTTTATAAAATGTGAAAATTTTTGCTTCAGCACCTTCTTCAATTTAAAAATCAACACCACGTTTTAATTCCACCCCATGATTAGCATAATGTTTATGACAGAAAACCTCTGAATGAACGCTAGCCAAATCAAAATAATCAGGTGGATTCAAACAACGACCAGTAATAATAATTTCCGTATCTTTTGGCTTCCTTAATAACGCTTCAACAATAGGCTCTACTGACAATAATTCCAAATCTACAGTAGGATTAAGCTCATCTAAAATAATAGTCTTATATAAACCAGAAGCAATCGCAGCTCTAGCTATTTCCCAACCTCTTTCTGCCTCCACAAAATCTATCTCCTTTTGTTGCCCACGCCAAACAATAGCATCCCCACCACAACGTTGATGATCCACCAAATTAGGATAACTCTGGCGCAAAGCAGCGATCGCTGCATCTTCCGTATAACCCATACCTCCTTTCAGCCATTGTATAATTAAAACTCTATGGGACTGGTCTTGACTAATACCCCTACCAATCGCCTGTAATGCTTTTCCTAAAGCACTGGTAGACTTACCCTTCCCCGCACCAGTATAAATTTCAATCCCCGTTATTCCAGCACCTCTAGCTTTGGAATGTTGGTGAGGCTTCATTTCTGAATGTAAGTCAGCGATGTCCAACAAACCCTGGGGAGCAGCACGACCTGTAGCAATAATTTCTAATTGTTCTGGTTTATTTTTAATAGTATAAATTACTTCATCCAATGGTAGTAAACCTAAATCCAATACTGGGTTTATTTCATCCAGTACAACTACAGAGTATAAGTCCGAAGCGATCGCTCCTTTGGCCACATCCCAACCACGTTGGGCTTCTTGATGGTCAAATTTAATGATTTTATCGGGGCCAAAATATTCAGAACGACCTGTCCGTACTTGGTCTATGAGATGAGGGAAACCTTTTTGTAATGCTTCTATGGCTGCATCTTCGTCATAGGAGCGACCAGGGCCTTTGAGGAATCTAAGTAATAATACTCTGGTGGGAGAGTCAGAATGTATACCAAGACCAATGGAACGTAAGACTACTCCTAATGCAGCTTGGGACTTACCTTTACTTGCTCCATCGTAGACATGAATTTGCCCGACAATTCTTTCTGACATAAGTTGTGCGGTGCGTATACCAATGCCGTTTCTTCTCATAGGTAGTTATTTAGATTTTGTGATTTTTAATTTTGGTTATCTAATTTAGTCAGGACTTATGCAAGATATACAATTATATACCATTTGTAGGTACCATTTGTAGGGGTTAATGAGTGTTAACCCTTACTAGATATAGTAGTTCTGTGTAAGCCCTGTTATATCAAGTATTATTAACAGGAATTACGCAAAGATACTATATATAGAGTTAAAAAACTATTGCACAATAGTTTTTAGCACCATATCTAGGGTAACTGTGTAAGTTATGATTAATTAGCCTAATTAGTCATAATAAATCGGCTATTTTTAGTTATCCAGGAATTATGCAAAGGTACTATATATAGAGTTAAAAAACGATTGTGCCAGAGTTTTAAGCATCATATCTAGGGTTGCTGCCTAAGTCCTGTTATCTTTAGATGACTTTTGCTATGCAGCTCAGAAATTTATTTCTGGGCGGATGACAAAGCCAGTCAAGGTTGCCAAGGATTTTAATCCTTGACTAATAGCTTAAGTCATCTTTTAGATGACTAAATTATTTATAATATGAAATGCTAATCAATAAATCAATAGTATGATAATTATTAGTAAGCATTCAGCGGTCAGCTATTGCTTTTAGTTTTTGATAAAAGCTTTATGATACGGTTCCCGATAAATCAGAAATTTTATCTGATTACAAAATTCATTTTTCAAGTTTATATTTGTTTGAATCTCCTCCTGAAAATTGAGGTTTTTATTGCTGTTAGCTGACAGCCAATAGCTGAATGGTTATATAATAATATGAAATACCTTGATATTTGGTACTGGAAATTGATAGACAGATGGAGGAGATAGAAAAGATAAGAATATTCATAAGTAAAATTCATTATAAAAGATATTTAAAATTACATAATTCCATTAGGATATACAGCTATGACAAGCAAGATGCTTGTGCTACAACTGAAAAAAATTTTAGTTCCTTATTTTTTTGATAATTAACTATGAATTTAATCATTTTACCTTTAAGGGCGATTGTTTCTGAATTTTTAATATTATTGATGGTAATTGCCATCGAATCATATTTTTTTCAACTCCGACTTAACTTCATTCCCAAAGTTAGCATTCAATATGCGACTGTAATAAATTTAATTTCTACTTGTGTAGGATGGATTTTCTTTTTCTATGGTGTAAGTATCCTACCAAATAAGTTAGAAGAACAAATAGTGGCTTATATTTTATTTGGTAAGATTGAAAATATTTATCATCTGTTTATACTTGCGATATTTGTGATTTTTTTAACTTCTCTAATTCTCAAGTTAGTAGGTTTTAATTTGTGTGAGTATTTATGGAATGGAAAACCTCAAAATAATAGAATTAGTATTAGTTTATCTCAACCTTTGAGAGAAATAATGACACCAAAGTTTATGGTAATTACAATGGCTCATATTTGTAGCTATTTAGCAATATGGTTTATTTTATTGTTGCAGAGGTTTGAACTAACATGAAAGCAATTTGGAAAAGTGTAACTGATTTGTTCGGGGGTATTATTGTTTTTTTCAAGGATGCTCTCAATTTAATTTTACCCCCTAAGTTTTGGCATTGGCAGACATTTTTATTATTGACGATAGTTTTATGGTTATTGTCAACAATTATTGGTGAAGTTGATAGTAACAAGAAAGAAGAAATTAATTTTATTTCTAGTTTAGCTTGGCTATCTTTAACAATTGCTATGGGATGGCGGACTAATCAAAAACCATTTATTTTCAAGGAAATAAGTTTGTCTCCTTGGGTGACAGGAGGATTAATTTCCTTTCTTTTATATCAAAATTTGGCAAACAATACTAAGTACATAGCTGTTGTTAGTTGGCCGATAATTTCTGTCTCTATAGCAGCAATAATCCTAGTATTAAGTTCTTCTGAAGCCACAACAACAGCTAAAACTTCTCAATTATCAAAACCAAGTTTTGTCACCTTAATTTTAGTGAATTGTTTGATTAGTTGTTGGTTAGGATTGTATTTCTTGATTCAGGATATAGTGCAACAATATCCAACAATGGGAGCAGATGATTTAAGTGGAAGTACCTTTGTTTATAGATTAAAAACCCCTTCAATAAATGATAATGGAGGCACGAAAATTCTTAACTTGATGGAAGAAAGATTAAACAATGATTTAGGCACTCAAAGATTGGGATTGTCAGTACCTAAAATGAAGTTGAGGTTAGAGAGTCTTAAAGATGAAGTGGCTAAGGAAATATCTGTTAAAGAAAATGATTTATGGGAGTTAAAAACAGGAATACTTTCTAAACAGTCTGGATATGAGTTGGATTTACAATTATTTTGGCAAGGATTTACAGCAAAAAATGAAAGTTATTATCTGAGTAGAAGTTGTAAAATAGGAGAAAAAGTTACCCGCAGAAATTCTGGTTCTACAGCACCAATTCTAGTTGGTAAGGTTGAATGTAGTGCTGTCAAAAAAAATGATTTTAAACAAGAAAGTGAACAAAAGAGTATAGAGAAAATTTAAAACTTGATGGTTGGTTACTAAAAGCTTATAAAGTTTAAATAGGAGGTTAGAAAATATTTTATGAATCCAGGGAGAATTATCACAATTTCTCAGAATGTATTTTGGGAAGTAATTCGCGATCGCATCTTTTATTTAATTGGCTTTTTTGCTTTATTAATGGTAGTTGCTGTCAGGTTAATTCCAGAATTATCTGTAGGTACACAGGATAAAATAATTTTAGATTTTGGGTTAGCAGCTATTAGTATTTTAGGTTTAATTGTGACAGTTTTTATTGGTACTGGTTTAGTAAATAAAGAAATTGAAAAACGTACTGTTTATCTTCTGGTTGCTAAACCTTTGAGTCGTTCGGAATTAATTGTTGGTAAACATATTGGTTTATCGGCAGTTTTGGGTGTTTTATTAGCAGCGATGACTATAATTTATGGATTAATTCTGAGTCTAAATGGAATTTATTACCCTATAGGCAGTATTTTAGTAACTGTAATTTTTATATTTATTCAATTGTCGTTACTAACGGCAGTAGCAATTTTATTTGGTGTTTTTACCAGTTCTTTATTAGCAACATTATTAACATTTAGTATCTATTTAATGGGAAATTTAAGTAGAGATTTGGTGAAGTTGGGTGATTTAACTGATAACCCTGGAATTGAAAAGTTAATGATGGGATTATATGTGGTATTGCCAGATTTAAGTAGATTAGATTTAAAGAATGATGCAGTCTATGGTTTACTGCCAGATATTGTTACTTTATTCACTAATTTTGGTTATGCTTTGGTCTATATAATTTTGGTTTTATCTATTACTATTACTGTCTTTTCTAGAAGAGAATTTTGAAATTAGGGAGTAGTAAGAAGATTAGCTTAGTAATATTTATTAGGTAATAACTTAGAGATTTTTGGTGGTAGTAAATTCCCATTATTTATGTGAGAAAAATAGTGGGATCATCTTGCTCTCATCCTAACCAAGTATTTCTTTATTTAGAAGGAAAAAGAAAGAGGGAAGAAGGAAGAAGGAGGAGGAAAAAAGGAAGGAAGGAGTAGGAAAATTACATTCAACTTCTCTAACATTAGATGTAGGTTGGGTTGAGGAACGAAACCCAACAAAAATCTTTTTTGGGATATATTGCTTTTGCATAAGTCCTGAATCATTTATTAGGGGAGTAAAAACTAAAAAATAGTAAATAAAGACAAAAATAATCTTGATGAAAAAATTAGAATAACTAAGAAATATATTCATTGAAATGGATAAAGTATTAATTACTGACTCCGGTGCCATAAATAGCACTATCAATAATTGATAATTAATAATGAAAAAATTAGAATAACTAAGAAATATATTCACTGAAAAGGAAGAAAAAATAAGGAATAAGGAAGAAGATTAGTTAGTAATATTCATTAGATAAAAACTTAGATATTTTCCTAGTAGTTAATTGCCATTATTTCTGTTAGCATCTTACTGCCATCCTAACCAAATATTTTCTTATCTATCACGTTTGGTATATAACAATTATATTAAATAGGTTGTCATAATTTAATGGTAGGGGTTTGGTCTCCAAACCCTAGCCAAAATCAGACCAGTAAACCAAACCCCTAGAGCTTTTTTCAAAATCATTTATTAGAAAAATAAGCACTAAAAAGTAGTAAATAAAAATCAAAATAATCTTGATGAAAAAATTAGAACAACTAAAACATATATTCACTCAAATGGATAAAGCATTAATTGCTGACTCCGGTGACATAGACAGATAGCATTATAATTAATAATTAATCATGGATAATTAATAATGAAAAAAATAGAACAACTAAAAAATATATTCACTGAAATGGATAAAGCATTAATTGCTTACTCTGGTGGAATAGATAGCACTTTAGTCGCCAAAATTGCTTATGATATTTTAGGTAAAAAAGCATTAGCAGTAACTGCTGTTTCTCCTTCTTTATTACCAGAAGACTTAGAAGATGCTCGCATCCAAGCAGCAATTATTGGTATCTCCCACGAAGAAGTAAATACTAATGAAATGGAAAATCCAAATTATACTTCTAATCCCATAAACCGTTGTTATTTTTGCAAAAGTGAATTGCATGACACCCTCAAACCTTTAGCTTTAAAAAGAGGTTATTCTTATGTAGTAGATGGAGTAAATGCTGATGATTTACGAGACTATCGTCCGGGTATTCAAGCAGCAAAACAAAGGGGTGCAAGATCGCCTTTAGCAGAAGTAGAAATTACTAAATTTGAAGTTAGACAAATTGCCAAAGAATTAGGTTTACCTTGGTGGGATAAACCAGCTCAACCTTGTTTAAGTTCCCGTTTTCCTTATGGGGAAGAAATTACTTTGGAAAAGTTACAAAGAGTCGGACGTGGAGAAAGATATTTACGAAATTTAGGATGGAAAAATTTACGAGTTCGTTCGGAAAAAGATACTGCTCGAATTGAAATTTTGCCTGAAGAAATTAAAGATTTTGTATTAACCACAGACTTGCCTAAGTTAGTGGAAAAATTTCAAGAGTTTGGCTTTATTTATGTCACTTTAGATTTGGAAGGATATCGCAGTGGAAAGTTAAATCAGGTTTTGTCACCAGAGGTATTACCGAATAATTAATAATTAATAGTTAATAATTAATAATTAAGAGTTTATAGTCAATAATTATTCATTCAACAATTTATGTCTGCTTTGGATAGGGGATAAATCAAAAATTTTTCTTTGAGTCAATCCCCTTCTTTGAAGAAGGGGTAATTATTAATTGCTGAAAGGAAATTTAGGAGAAACAATGTACAAGTTAAATGACAAAAATATTCTAGCCCCCGATAGGTCTACCTCATAAAAACGGCAAGGGGTGTAAAAGGAAAATTTTAGGAATTTAATTATGACAATTAAACTAGAAAAAGTAGTTCCTTGGGGCAGAAATATTGATGAATATATTTCTATGTTTGACCTAACTTCAACAGAGAAAAATTTAACTATTCTCGACTGTGCTGGAGGACCGTCAAGTTTTAATTATGAAATGACTTTGCAAGGATACAATATTATTTCTTGCGACCCAATATATCAGTTTACTGCTGATGAAATTTATCGACGTATTCAGGAAGTTTATCAATATATTGTTGATGAAGTAAAAGAAAATTATGATACTTTTGTTTGGCAAAATTTTCAGTCACCTGAAGATTTAGGAAAAGTCAGAATAGTAGCTATGGAAAAATTTCTACAAGACTTTTCCACTGGTGTTCAACAGAAACGTTATTTAACTGCGGAATTACCAAATTTACCTTTTGAGGATAACAAGTTTGATTTGGCTTTATGTAGTCATTTCCTATTTTTATATTCCGACCAATTTTCAGTAGAATTTCACCTAGAATCAATTTTGGAAATGTGTCGAGTTGCTAAAGAAGTAAGAATTTTTCCTCTGCTGAAAATGTCTGGAGAAATATCCCCATTAGTAATGCCAATAATTGCAAAATTATCAACTAAAGGATATCAAGCAGAAATTAAACAAGTAGATTATGAATTTCAAAAAGGAGGTAATCAAATGATAAGTATTCAGTCCTCAGTTATTAAATAAGTAGCTATTACAGCGGATTCCATTTTGATGAGGAACACCCGTCGCGACCAAGATGCCTAGAGAAATTTAATTGCTGAATCTGTACTTCATGTTTCTGGAATATATTTTATAAATGTTTGTTACACTTTATTTAGTATAATAGTCACTACAAAGTCTCTATGTAACATCTGTACGGAAGAAATAAAATAAGAATAATTAACGCTAAATAGCTCATAATTATCAAAAAATCTATTAGACTAACTTTTATTACTTAATAATTGAAGTTTCATTTAAGTGTAGTATTATTTTTTTGAAATTGAATATAGTATCAATTTGCTTGAAAATATCAAAGGTTTAGATATATATTTGTATAGTGATAATTAATCAAAAAATAAATAATGGCCAAACATAACCAAGAGCGATTTTTCGATTTGTCGCCCAAGGAAGAAGCGGTACTGTCATCGGTTCTATACCAAAAACGTTATGGATTAGAAATTATTGAGGCTGTCAAGGAAGCTAGTGGTGGGAGGATTGAACTAGGATTTGGTTCTCTTTATCCGACCCTACATAAGTTGGAGAAAAAAGGTTTTCTAGCAGCACATTGGGGAGATGAAACTCCTGAAGAACGTGGTGGAGCAAGACGCAGATATTACCAGATTACAGGTTTAGGGAAGAAGGTACTTCAAGAAAAACAAAATTTCTTGAATGATTTAGCAGTATGGCAACCAATTTGATGAGGAGTAAAATAATGAAAAATTTAGGAGTAGTAATGGCAAATTTCAAGTGCTATGTCTACTATATTTTAATTCTTCTAGTTGATGGTTTTCGTAACCCCAATCTATTTGCCAAAATAACTCCATCACAAAAAATAATTGACCAAGCATGGAAAGATAAAAATGAAAGATTTCTTTGGCAAACTTTGTCAAAATATCCACAAGATATCTGCAAAGTTATTTTGTTTTCAATCTTCTTTATTTACTGCACAATTTTCCGTCCTGGGAGTGATTTTTTCAGTATAGTTATGCGAATTGTAGGTTGGTCATGTTTGTATTTAATTTTAGTAGGTCCGCCACTAATATTGTTAGGGAAATTTTTCTGGAAACGGATAATTTTTAATTCAACAAAACCTTGGGATTTAAAATTATCTTATTTTCTAACTAAGCTATTTGTTGAAGAACTTGAAGAAGAAAGTCGTGGAGATTTAACAGAGGCGAGAAATAAATTAGTTAAACAAGGATATTCAAGATGGTTAGTTAGTCTTATTACTTTGATACGAGCATTGAAAATATGCTTTTATTTCTGGTTATCTAAATTTCAGTATCTTGCCAATAACTTTTTACTTAGGAGATAATATATGTTAAAACAAAATGCAGACTTAGATTTACTTCGCTCTCTAATTAATGTAATTGAATCAGAAAGAAATGAGAGAATTTATTTAGAAAATCGAGTCAATAGAATTGAGAATCTAGTTTATTCTCAATCCAGCAAATTTCAAGATATTAAATATCAACTCAAAGATTTAGAAGGAGAAGTTGCAGAAGTCAGGATAAACAATCAAGTTTTATCTGAGAAAAATGCAGAACTCGAAAATTTACAACATCCTTACTCAAGCAATGCAACAGCAATTTGTAATTACCAGGAAAATGATTAAAAAAATGTCTCTAGTGCGGGCATCTTGCCCGCGACTGGTGTACCTCACGAAAGTTGAATCCCCTGTAACATTGCACTTAAACTATAACTTTTTTAGTTACATTTCAGAATAAAAAAAATGTTTCACAAATTTTTCATTTCCTGAATAATTGCCTGAAGTTTATAATCAATGATATGCTCTAATTAAAAAGAAAAAATTATTCAATCTTACAATTTATTGAATTTTCCCAGTGCGATTTTTTCGAGAATCGTGCATCTTGCTTGCGTAGGTGTACCTCACTAATAACTGAAATAACCTATGTTCACTTTTCACAGTTTGATATTCCCGCCCTACCTACTTTTGAAAGGAGGGAGCCAACCAAAAGTCCCCCTTTCAAAGGGGGATTTAGGGGGATTAAAATTGCTATATTCAGGTGTATAAATCCTTGATTTTTACCTGAAGTTACTGATAACTAATAACTGAAATAACCTATGTTCACTTTTATTCGTTCAGACCTCAATAACCTAAAAGCTTATACTCCTCATCCCGGAGGTAGTTCAGAAATTCCTTTAGATAGATTAGATACTAATGAATTTCCTTATGATTTGCCTGATAATTTAAAACAAAAATTAGCTGAAAATTATCAACAGTTAATTGAAACCAACCGTTATCCTGATGGAGGTCATTTAGAACTAAAAGAAGCAATAGCTAAATATACAAATCAAGCAAATCCCTCCGCAAATATTTCTCCTAATAATATCTCCGTTGGTAATGGTTCCGATGAATTAATTCGCTCCTTATTAATTGCTACTTGTTTGGAAAATCAGGGTTCTATTTTAACCGCAAATCCTACTTTTTCAATGTATTCTATTCTGGCTAAAACTCTAGGAATTTCTGTAATAAATGTCGGCAGAAAAGAAGCCAATTTTGAAATAGATATTACTGCTGCTCAAGATGCTATTAATGAAACTAAAAATCCTGCCATCAGAGTAGTATTTGTCGTTCACCCAAATTCTCCAACTGCTAATGCTTTAACTTCTGAAGAATTATCATGGTTAAAAAGTTTGTCAGATGATATTTTAATAGTAATAGATGAAGCTTATTTTGAGTTTAGTCAAACTTCTCTCGTTGAAGAATTAAATCAACATCCAAATTGGGTAATTTTGCGAACCTTTTCTAAAGCATTTAGACTAGCTTCTTTAAGAATAGGATATGCGATCGCTCACCCAGAAGTTATTATTAATTTAGAAAAAGTTCGTCTTCCTTACAACTTACCAAGTTTTTCTCAAACTGCTGCTAAATTAGTTATTAATAATAGTCAAGATGTTCTATCTTTTATCCCAGAGATTTTGACAGAAAGAACTAAATTATTGACTGCCTTTAGGGAAATTCCTGTTTTACAGGTTTGGGAAAGTGCTGCTAATTTTTTATATGTTCGACTGACAGATGAAGGATTAAAATTAATGGGTAAAAATTCTCAAGATGAAAGTTTAAAAAGTTTAATGGAGCAACTTAAAGCTCAGGGAACTTTAATTCGTCATACTGGTGGAGGATTAAGAATAACAGTCGGAACTCCTGAAGAAAATCAGCGAACAGTTGAGAGAATTAAAAGTATTTTTAGTATCGAGTAGGCAGTAGTTAAGAGTGAGGATTTAGGGAAGTCATAGGGGCGCCCTACTGTGGTATATTAAATAGCAAAATTTTTAGCAGCAATAAAGCAGCTCTGCTATATCTCTAAATTATCCATTATTAATTACAGGACTTACGCATTAACGCTGTTAGTAGTGGACCGTTTCATCTAAAATGGTGCATTAGGAAGACACCGTAGGGGCGGGTTTTACAAGTGAACAAGTCAACTAGATAAACCCGCCCCCAGTGATATAAGCCAACGTTTCCGGGGCGGGTTTATATAAATCCTAGAAATCTATGAAAATTTCCGATCAAACCCGCCCCTACCTATTGCACCATTTTAGA
>NZ_JAYKGW010000133.1:0-14949 GCF_035285525.1 Okeania sp.
AATTTTTCAATAATAGCAATCTGACAAATTTGTTGAGCTTGTTCCGGTTCAAAATAACGAATAAACTTATGTTCTTCTAGTTTCATTGGATAGTAGATTATGGTGTATTTTTTAGGTTTAGTAGTCAGTAAATTATTTAGTTATTAACTATCAGTTTTATATCTAGTTAATTACTGCATTAAAAGCAATAATCTTCCAGTTGCAAGGAGACGGGTTAACAGAATTTAAGGTTGTTTTTTGTAGTTAAATTTATTCTGATTTAATTAAAAAAACTGTAAGCATTCAGCAGTTAACTAACACTTAGATTCCTCGATCGGAACTTCCTAATTCAGCTTCTAAGACACATATATAAATTTTCTAGCAATTATTGCATGGGTTAACAGATTTATAGTTAAAAATTTAAAATAAAACTGGCTTCAGTCATTAAAAAAACTAGGAGTTAACTGCTGATTACTAATAGCTGGTTGTGCAGCATTCCCCAGGAAATGCTTACATAAAACTTTTGTCTAAAACTCATAAATAACTGATAGCTAAAAACTAAATTTTTACAAAAATAAATGAATTTTCCGAATAATTAATAATTAAATAATTCGCGCCTTTAAGCCTCCCCTTTAAAGGGAAAAAAGCACCGAAAACGTCATTATCTCATCAACCAAAAGAAATATTTTTTTCCTTTTATTCAATCCTCTTCCTTTTCGGGAGAGGTAATTATCAATTATCAATTATCAATTATCAATTATCAATTATCCATTATCAATTATCCATTATCAATTATCAATTATCCATTATCAATTATTCATTATTGAACATCAAACATATCTAGTATCAAAAATTGTAAGTTGTATAGCAATTCTATGTTATTGGAATTTTTATAGCTATAATAAATGATTTGTGAGAAAAAACTGTAGGGGTTTGGCCTCAGAACCCATATCTCAAACTAAAAAAAATAGCTGACCGCTAAATGGTAACTGCTAAATACTTACAATCAAAGAGATAGATAATTTATGTGCGATAACCATCCTTATTTTTTATTATTGAAGATGTCTATTTATTTAACATACTAGGTAGTAACTACTTTAAAACATATAACCCTGCTAATATATTTACCCAATATAAAAACTTTTTTAAGTATTGCATAACAAAAGTCAAAAAGTAAACATTCAGCTATTAGCCATCAGCTCTTCCTATGGAATGCACTCCCATTCAGCAATAATATCCCAACCCTAAGAAAAAGCTTTAAATGAATATAACCTATCAAGTTAGTTTTTATAGTAAAATTTAGTTTACCTCAATCAATAAAGCTTTTATCTAAAACTAAAATCAATAGCTAATACCTGTTTCGCTGCACGACATGGAAAGAGCAACATTCCCTATACGAAAAAGCGGTCGTTTTAAGTCCTTGAACCGACATGAAACGCTGCGCGACATGAAAAGTAAGTAAAGTGGAACTTCCCGGAGGGTGGGATAGATAGGTTCCCTAACCATATCAAATCGACCAAGAGAGCGCAGAGCAGACCCAGGAGGCTAGCTGACTGCTTACATCAGAAGTTAAATTATTACCTTGACTAAGTTACATATTTCCCCTATATAAGCTTAAACATTCAGAAAAATTAGCCAATACAAAAACTTATCAAATGATGCTATAGTAAAAAACTACCACTAGCCATCTAAAATTGCTCTATGTTTGAAGCCCTTGCTGACCGCCTAGAAGTCGCCTGGAAAAAAATAAGGGGTCAAAGCAAAATTACCGACTCCAATATCCAAGAAGCACTACGAGAAGTACGTCGCGCCCTATTAGAGGCCGACGTAAACTTGCAAGTTGTCAAAGACTTTATAGCCGAAGTCAGCGCAGCGGCCAAAGGAGCAGATGTATTAACAGGAGTAAGACCAGATCAACAGTTCATCAAAATAGTCCATGATGAGCTAGTACAAGTAATGGGAGAAACTAACTCTCCCTTAGCAAAGGCTGACCAACCGCCAACTATTGTCCTCATGGCAGGTTTACAGGGGACAGGAAAAACCACCGCCTCAGCCAAATTGGCCTTACACTTAAGAAAGGAAAACCGGAGTGCTCTGCTAGTAGCTACTGACATATATAGACCTGCTGCTATTGACCAGTTAATAACTCTAGGTAAACAGATAGATGTACCCGTATTTCAATTAGGTACAGATACAGAACCTGTAGAAATTGCTCAAAAAGGAGTCGAACAGGCCAAAGCAGATGGTATAGATACAGTAATTATAGATACAGCAGGTCGGCTACAGATAGACCAAAATATGATGGCCGAACTTGCCAGAATCAAAGCATCAGTTAAACCCCAGGAAACATTGCTAGTGGTAGATGCCATGACTGGTCAAGAAGCTGCCACATTAACCCGTACCTTTAACGACCAAATTGGCATAACCGGAGCTATACTGACAAAGATGGATGGAGATACCAGAGGTGGGGCAGCTCTATCAGTTCGTCGAATTTCTGGTCAACCAATAAAATTTGTAGGGGTGGGAGAAAAAGTAGAAGCTCTCCAACCTTTCTATCCAGAAAGAATGGCTTCTCGAATTTTAGGAATGGGAGATGTTCTGACCCTAGTAGAAAAAGCTCAGGAAGAGTTTGACATAGCTGATGCTGAAAAAATGCAAGAGAAAATTCTCTCAGCTAAGTTTGACTTTACTGACTTTCTCAAACAAACCCGACTGATGAAAAATATGGGTTCCCTGGGAGGAATTATGAAATTAATTCCAGGGATGAATAAAATCAGTGAAGATCAGTTACAGCAGGGAGAAACTCAGCTTAAACGGTGTGAGTCTATGATTAATTCGATGACACCCCAAGAGCGTCAAAACCCAGAACTTTTAGCAAAATCTCCTTCTCGACGACGACGTATTGCAGGTGGTTCCGGGTATGTAGAGAAAGATGTTACTAAACTGGTGGGTGACTTCCAAAGAATGCGTTCCATGATGCAGCAAATGAGCCAAGGAGGTATGCCGGGAATGGGAATGCCTGGTATGCCGGGAATGGGAATGCCTGGTATGCCGGGAGGTAAAACACCTCCTGGTTGGCGCAACCAACCAGGTATGATTGGCGGTAAGAAAAAAAAGAAGCAGAAAAAGAAAAAAGGTTTTGGACAGCTTTAACAAAAGGACAGAAACAAAAGCTGAAATATTATCTAGATGTTCTTAAACATAATTTCTGTTCAACATTTTTCATAGTAAAGCCTCAAGAAGAATTGGATTTAAACCATGCTTCTGTTGATGAAGTCTTGTAAAATAAGATTTGGTGAAATTCCCGCTAATTTTAAGCCCTCAGAAAAAATCAGTGTCAAGTCCTTGGGCTACTAATCCTTAGTGAAGTAGAAAGTCTATCTCCAAAACTTAAATTTTAGTTTGGGGAATAATTAGAAGTGGAAATACCATAATAGACATCAAAAGTCAAGAATACCTAGCACCAAATTGTAAAAGTGATAAAAAATATCGAAATGTTACTAGGTTACGACAAAATAATAGCTTATAATTCCAAACAGGAGTAAAATCACTCGAAATGATCAAACTGCGATTAAAGAAATACGGAAAAAAACGGGAGCATAGCTACCGGATAGTAGCCATGAATAGTGACTCCCGTAGGGAAGGCCGTCCATTAGAAGAACTCGGCTTTTATAATCCTAGAACAGATGAAACTAGATTAGATGTGCCAGCAATTACCAGACGCCTAGAACAAGGTGCCCAACCAACAGATACAGTGCGTAATATATTGAAAAAAGCTAATGTCCTTGAATCATCCAGAACCGGAATTAACACCCAAGCAAGCTTATCAGTTTCCCATGCAGAATCGACAGAAGCCATTACCAATACTGAACCGAGCGAAGCAACAACCAATACCGAAACCGACCAAACGAGTGACAGTGAGCCAACTGCCACAGCAACAGTTACCGAGTCTGAGGAACAACCCACAGTCAGCGAATCCTGATTATTCTGAAATAGTTAGATCTGTAATTGAGCCATTTTTAGAGTCGCCAGAGTCTCTACGGGTGGACTGTGAGGTTAATCCTCGGCAAGCCAAAGCTTGGATTCGTTTGGCTTTTGATGAGCCAGAAAAAGGACGAGTATATGGTCGTGGAGGACGTAATATCCAAGCAGTTCGTACTTTGTTAGAAGCGGTAGCTCAAACGGCTGGTCAATCTGTACATTTAGAGATATACGAAGGCCAGCCAGATGTACAACGCTCTTATAATTCTGATTATCCAAGCGATCGAGAAGAAGGACTATATCACAGAAGGGCTATAACAGATAATAATCGCCTTCCTGAACACAGACACAAACTATCTCGGCATCGTGGTACAACTCCCAGTCCCATTAGACTCAAAAGAAATGGACATGAAATGATGTAAAAATCATAACCATAGCAGGCAACAGGGAACAGGTATGGAGGGAACAGCTAGAAAAGTGTTTCCGTGGTCTTTGATTTATTATCAGTCCATGTCCTAACTGCCTTGGCGGTTGCTATAATGCCACCACTAACTTCCATAAGCTATAGTGGGGGCATTTTCAGTTATAAGTGATCGGGTAAGCATTCAGCACTAAAAGCTGACGGCCAATAGCTGAATACTATCCCTAACCAGGAATTTATATAAAAAATTTTTGAGAAAATTATCATAAATATAAATTAAGGTGTTTTGTAAAGATATTTGTGAATAAATTAGCTAATTCCAATGACTCTAGTCAGTTATCAGTTATCAGTACCGACTGCTGAACACTATATTTAACCAGGGATTTAGATCAACTTTTTATGGTTTTTCATAAATTAGGTATTTTGTCAAGACTTTTGTGGAAAAAATTAGCTGATTCCAATAACTCTAGAATTAGGATGAGAGAAATAAATATGTTGGCATGACAGAGGAATTGAAAATAGAATTGTCTAGTATTGATAGCGCGATCGCTCTTTCTGGTTATCAGGAAGAAAATATAAAATTACTAGCCAAGCATACAGGGGCAAATATCGTACTCAGGGGACAAGAATTACTAATAACTGGCACTGACAATCAAATTGAGCGATGCCAGAAAATCATAATTTCCTTAGAAAGCCTATGGAAACAGGGTAAAACTATCACAGGGGTAGAAATTCTCACCGCTCGTCATGCTATTGAGACCAACCGCCAAGATGACCTAGAACAACTTCAGCAAGATATTCTGGCCAAAACTCGCCGTGGACTAGAAATTCGGGCTAAAACTTTTCGTCAAAGAAAATATGTCCAGGCCATTCGGACTCACGATATGACTTTTTGTGTTGGTCCAGCGGGGACTGGTAAAACTTATTTGGGAGCAATTATAGCAGTAAAAGCGCTTTTAGACAACCAATATGAACGACTAATTTTAACTAGACCTGCTGTGGAAGCAGGAGAAAAATTAGGATTTTTACCAGGAGATTTGCAACAAAAAATTAACCCTTATTTGCGACCTTTATATGATGCTCTTTATGAATTAATTGAACCAGAAAAAGTTAATACTTTGATGGAAAAGGGAGTTATTGAAGTTGCACCTCTAGCTTATATGAGAGGTCGAACTTTGAATAATTCTTTTGTCATTCTTGATGAGGCTCAAAATACTACTCCTGCTCAGATGAAAATGGTATTAACTCGCTTAGGTTTCCGTTCAAAAATGGTGGTGACTGGAGATATTACTCAAACAGATTTACCTTTAAATCAAAAGTCAGGATTATCTGTTGCTATTAAGATTTTACGGAATGTTGAAGGTATTTCTATTTGTGAACTATCTCAAGCTGATGTTGTACGAAATCCTTTAGTGCAGAAGATAGTAGCTGCTTATGAAAATTATGAAAAATAGGCTTTTCAGTTATCAGTTAGCCTCCTAGGTCCGAACTGCGCAATTGAGTTATCAGTTATCAGCTAATACGGTTCAGTTAAGGATTTTTTTGGCAGTTTTGTAGTCTGAAAAGCCTATCTCATGGTTTAATATCTTATATCTTATGAGTTTTCGTCTTAACTAAACCGTATTGAGCTATTAGTATCTTTGGCTGTTTACGCAGCATTTTTAAGGAATGCCAGAGGCTTGAAATAAAGTCAACAATGCCAAAAAATCAATAATTAAAATAAATTTTTATCTTATGAATACTAATTTAAAAGAATTTTTAGAAGCTTGTGAACAATTAGGAACTTTACGTTTAATTGTGACAAGTAGTGCTGCGGTATTGGAAGTTAGAGGAAAAATGGAAAAGTTATTTTATGCGGAACTTCCTAAAGGGAAATATGCTAATATACACTCTGATATTTTTGAATTTCATCTGAATATGGATCAGATTAAACAAGTAAAGTTTGAAACTGGGGAAGCCAAACGAGGAAATTTTACTACTTACGCGATTCGCTTTTTAGATAGTCAAGAAAAAGTGGCTTTAAGTGCATTTTTGCAATGGGGAAAACCAGGAGAATATGAACCTGGACAAGTGGAAGCTTGGGAAAAGTTGAGGGAAAAATATGGTGAAGTTTGGGAACCTGTGGCAGTGGAAAATTTAGAAGATTAACTTCTTCCCCACCCCCCAAACCTAGAAACCCGGTTTCTTCTGTTTCAAAACATTAAGAGACAATTTTTACAACTACCTACCTACTCTATAACTCCTATTCGTCCTAACTCCTAACTCTTAACTACTCCCTGATCCCTAATTATCAATAAAATCCTTTTTTTGACAATCATTAAATTATTATGTATGATTATCAATAAATATAAGTTTTTGATAAAATATAGTGGCTCTATACACACCATCTTCATTTAAAGCAGAACTAAATGAAAAAGGATGGCGAATGACTCCCCAAAGGGAAACAATTTTGCACATCTTTCAAAATCTGCCCAACGGCAATCACCTGAGTGCCGAAGACCTTTATAATGTCCTACAAAATCGGGGTGAAAAAATTAGTCTATCTACTATTTATAGAACCCTAAAGTTAATGGCAAGGATGGGAATTCTTCGAGAACTAGAATTAGCAGAGGGACATAAACATTATGAAATAAATCAGCCCCATCCTTACCATCACCATCATCTTGTCTGTGTGCAATGTAACAAAACTATTGAATTTAAGAATGATTCTATCTTAAAGATGGGTCTTAAGCAAGCAGAAAAATCAGGATTACATCTCTTAGATTGTCAGTTAACTATTCATACAATTTGTTATGAAGCTCTGAGAAAGGGATGGCCTTCTCTTGTATCTTCTGATTGGTCTTGCCCACGAGCGTTAGTAGATACAGACAAAAATGAATAGCATCATTTCAGTTATTAGTTAGCCTTCTTTACCTTTCCTTCCGAATGTTTCGCAAACAGAGGAACTTCGCAAACAGCTTTTTCATTTCATTAGATAAACTCGCCCCCAATCATATAACATAACAGCTAACACCTTGCATGAGGGCGGGTTTAGCTGACTCTCAGATTTAGTCCTGTAGGTTGGGTTGAGGAAGGAAACCCAACAATAGCAAGCTTTTTTTTGTTTCACTATCGTACCACTAGGACGAAGCAAGCTAAACTTTTAGATGCGTCAGTCCAGTAGTAGACCGTTTCATCTTAAATAGTTCATTAGTAGGGGTTTGATCCACTATAATATTTAATCTCCAATATCTAATCATGTAACGTAACAGCTAACACCTTGCATGAGAACGGGTTTAGCTGAATCTGAGAGTCAGCAGGGAGGTCTCTGCTGATTTTTCGCGAACCGTAACCCGCCCCTACAGTATTTTTGATCTATAATAGTTAGTCTCCAATATCTTTCGCACTAACTCCATAACTAAGTTGAGCTTTTACCACTGCGGCTCTGGTTTCTGAATTATAAACTCCATTCAATGGACCAAAATACAGCCCTTGTAAACGAAGTCTATTTTGAAGTTTTAATACTTCTGTCTGACTGCCCAAATAATTAACTTCTTCTCCAGAAGCATTTTGACTAACAAACAAAGGATGTTTTAATGCTTGTAATGTATTTCTTTCAGCTACCCCACTAGGAGAAAATCCCATATCTTGCTGAAAACATTTTACGGCAAACTCTGTCCCCGATCCAAATACTCCATCAATGCCTCCTGGATAATAACCCAATTTTGTTAATGAAATCTGGAGTTGTTTTACAGCCGAACCTCGATCGCCTCGTCGCAAAACAGTTAAGCACGAATATTGCCCAGTCATACAATTGTCTCTAGAATTATATACTGGACTCAGATGTGCAACTTGATGAGAATTAAACAGAAAAGCTTGAGTTGTTGGTCCGACTATACCTGTAGGAGTAATTCTATTTCTATTTTGAAAATCAATTACTGCTGTTTCTGTTCTTTGGTCAAAATAGTTACTTATTTGCCCCTGATAATAACCTAAATATTGTAGACGTTGTTGTAATCTCCCAATTTCTGGACCTATATTTCCACGTTGCAGAAATACTCTCTTCTGATGATACCTATCATTAAATAGAAAATCTCTAGTAGTAGCTCCTAACTGACCTGTAGGTGTAATTCTATGAACAGTTTGAAATTTGATGACCGCAGTTTTAGTATTTTGGTCATAAATACTATTGATTGAACCTGTGTAAAAGCCTAATTTTTTTAACTGTCTTTGAATAACTGCTACTTCAGGGCTAATATCTCCCAAAGATAATACTTTTGCAGCATACTTCTGTGATAATCTATGACCATGACTTGTTCCTTTCCTGACAAATAGTAAGGACCAGGTAGTAGGGTCAATTTGACCTGTAGGTGTAATACCATTATCTTGCTGGAAATCTCTGACAGCTCTTTCGGTTATTGGGCCGTAATAGCTAGTTAAGTTAGCAGTGAAATACCTCAGATCTCTAAGTTTTCTTTGCACTGCTGCTACTGTTGTTGATGAATCTCCACGTCTTAAATAGACTGCACTATCAGGAGAAAGAATTGACTGATTTTCTGGTCTAGAGTTAGAAACAAAAGAGTTTGTTCTTAGTGGGACTGGAGCTATTCTATTCTCTTGAGTATGAGTCAAATTAAAATTATTTGTTTCAGGAGGAGAGATATTTGATACCTGAGCCAAAGTAGTATTAATCAGAATAGAATTAATAGTTATTAATGATAAAAAGTTTATATAAGTGAAGCTAGAAAGTTTTTTCCAATTAAGTCCTTTAATAAGTTGGAAATCCTTAATTTCTTCACTCACAAGAAAAAGTTCTAAGTATGCAAGAGATTCCATAAATTTTCTGGGAAGGTTCTTGTTTTTGGCATTAGTGAATTTAGCTATAATTTGTGACAGAAAAAAAATCTTACAACCCATTCAAGATTGCTATATCTTAATTCATAGTTTGATTGACCAAAGCTTATTTTTTATATTAACAAGCTAAATTTAATTTAGTAATTTTCATATGATATCAAATCTGCTGGCTTTGAAGAAGGAAATTTTACCATAATACTGTAGGGGCGGGTTTAAACAGAGACTTCCCTACTAACCCTTAAATTTAGCTAAACCCGCCCTCATCCCAGGTGTTAGCTGTGCCAGTCTAAACAGAGACTTCCCTACTAACCCTGAGATTTAGCTAAACCCGCCCTCATCCCAGGTGTTATACCTATTCTCAAAAACTTTGCTATACTTGGGTTTTCTATTTCTAAATACTATTTATTGACGTAATTGTATTGTTAACTAGCTTTTGTGGTTTTTCTAGTTATTTTTACCACCTTCCAAGTATAGCATTTCTCACAAGTAATGCTATTAGCTGTGCCAGTCCACTGCGTTATCTCAAATCTGCTGGCTAGGGCTAGGGTTTGGAAACCAAACCCCTACTGTTTTAAATTGTAACGATACTACCGGATTTGAGATGATTTTCTGATCTAACATAAACCTTAACTTAATTTATAAAGTTGGGAGGTTATTACCTTGGCTATTCTTATTTTCTAGTTTTTTTGGAACTTGGAAAATTTGATTTACCCCTTTACTAATTTCTTCAATATCATTATTAAAATAGATAGCTTTAATATCTCCTGGCAAATTAGTATTTAGATTATGATATCCTTGCTGTAATAAAGATTTTACCTCTTGGTGTGAAATAGTTTCTCCCTCAGCTTGGAGATAAGCTGCTATTCTGGTTTCACTCCAATGAAAAGTCTGAAACATTAACAAAGTTAACCGCAGTAGAGGAGCTAACCGATCTAATACTTGCCTAACATAACACCATAAAGGTGGTGGGGCTATTTCTAAAGAATAACGAATTGACTCCACAGGAGGCATTTCTTCTTGGTTAATACGAATAGCTGTAATATTTATTAACCAATTCTGGAGAGTATTATTTCCATTTTCTGAGTCCGCTCCTTCTCGTAAATCTAAACCCCGCAGTTCATAGAATATATGTTGCCAAGTTTGGGCAAATAGATAATCTGCTTGAACAGGCGATCGCACAGAATGTTGGATTAAAGTTTGAACTATCATACCATAGCGACAGAAAATTGTGACGAAGTATTTCCCTTGGTCTGGATAGTTTTGAAATAAGGTTAATAGTTCTTGGTCACTATGATGAAAGAGTGATTTAACCATAGGGTGGTTAGATTCAGGAAATTTGTAAGTAGGTTGTGTTTTTAACATAAAGTTGGAAATATTAGATTAATGTTAATGTTTAAAAATCACTATTAATTTAAAATATATAGAACTTACCCAGAAACAAGGTTATATTTTGGTAGGATTATTCAAAATCCATGTTACAAAAATAACTTCTGACTTGATTAAAGGTATTATGGTTATGAGTGAAATATTAACACCTGATTTAGTAGCCCAAGTTCTGACTGTATTGGGTTCCATAGGTTTTGTCTTACTGGCAATCCAAGCATTAAGAGCATTAAAGCAATAGCTAAAATCAGAAATTTGTTCTTTGTAATGCAGGCATCTTGCCTGCTACTATTGTAACTCAATGAAATAAGATTTCCTGTCTTATGAGACTTAGAACTTACCAACCAGTGCAACAATAGTATTAATTCTGAATAGATAAGATTAGCAAGTTAATGGACATTATTGAATTTTTTAAATTAAGTGCAGGTGAATGGTTTTCCCAACGGACGGTTCATAATTTGGTCTCTGGGGATTTGCAAGCAGGTAAATCAGAGGTGAATGTTGAGGTATTGGGAAAAACTGACCCTATATTAATTAAGTTATGTGAACAAAATCAAGTTGATTCCAGTGTAACAGAGTTAATAGGAATCAAGATTTCTTGGAATGGTACAATTAACAAAGAAAAAGTTAAAGATACCGGTTCAACAATACTGATAGTTATTCCTAATTCTGACGACCCCAAGCAAGGTAAATTATTGCCAGATCGAGGTGATGGTAACAGCCCAAAAATTAGTGGTCGCTACATTATGGGAAGTGATGATGTTCTTACTTTGATTACAGAGTCAGAAGGTTTATATGCAGAGGAGCGTTTCTGGTATTTAATACCTAATCTGCGGTTACGCACCAGTGTTATTAAAAAGTCTAATGGTTTTACTTTAGCTTCTTTTTGCTCAGAAATTAGGCGAGTTAAAAGTTAGCAAATGGTTTGATAGTGGGAGCATATTGGTCCTGACTACAAGGACAGAAGAAACCGAGTTTATGGGTTAAATCTGGTTACAAACCCGGTTTCTTGAAGAAACCGGGTTTATGGGTTAAATTTCCACACTTCCTACTCCTGATTTTCTGAAAGCTTTGTTTGTTTTTTGGGTTTTAGTTGATTATCGTGCGATCGCAAATCTTGACTATTTTTCACAACTTCTTTAAGTTTAGTATAAAAATTAGTGTATTTTATATTATATTGATCTGGTTTTACTGGACTTGGCTGCGGTGACAAATTTTGAGCTTTATTTTTCAAGTCTGGTTGAAATGGATTTAAAGGTAAAGAAACAAATTCAGAATGCTCTGGGGATTTTTCTGCTAAAAAACTAGATTGTATTGTTGTTGATAAAGAATCAGTCTCTACCTGATTTGTCATATTTATTAGAACATTTCTAGTAATAATATTTTGAAATTCAGAATTGAAATGATAAATAGGCTGACCACGACGTTTCCAGGATGTTAATATCTGTTGGACAGAGATAGCTTTATACCGCCCCAAATATAATGCCTCAATAACTGCTAAAGAAAGCCACTCCACTTGATAGTTGTTTTGCCAACGAATAACAAGCTCCTCGGATGTTTCATACCCAAGGTCAAAATCATACTTTGTTAACAAAGCCTCTGCTAAAGCAGATATAGATAAAGGTTCGGCCATTTCAGTTAAAAGAGGGAACAGGGAAGACTTAACTGGGAAGAGTCTTATCCAGAAACCGGGTTTCTTCAAGAAACCGGGTTTCTAGGTCTCTTGTTATCAGTTATCAGCTTTTTCAGTTAAAAGAGGGAACAGGGAACACTTAACTGAGAAGAGTCCGATCCAAAAACCCGGTTTCTTGAAGAAACCGGGTTTCTAGGTCTCTTCTTATCAGTTATCAGCTTTTTGGTATAACTGACACCCTGTAGGGGTTTGGTCTCCAATTTATCGGGAACCATTTTTTTCTCTAAGGTTATAACCTTTACCAGTAAACACTTTGATATTTCATCAGCCAGCCCTAATTATTAATTATTAATTATTAATTATTAATTATCAATTATCAATTATCCATTATTCACGAACCACACCACCACCAACAGGACGCACATCTTCATCAGAAAATGGAGTTGTACCACCTTTCCAGTTGAAGTCACTTATCCGCAGGCTAAATGTACCAGTTTGTCGTCTAGGACGAAAACTTAATACTACCCCATAAGTACGACGACTATATTCTAATGTAATTCGATCATCCAAAATATCACCATTTTCTAAATTCACACCAGTCTGATAACCAACCCGAAAACTTTTATAAATTTGTTGGACTAAACCAAACAAAAGGACACTTGTATCTGCCACCCGGTCAAAGAAAAAAGGTGACTCACCACTTAAACTCGTCTGACTATAAGTTATGTTAAATCCAGTATAATCAAAAAAGTCTTTGGAAAAATTCCCAAATTGCCCAATAAATCCAAGACTACCACGGACAAAAGATTGGTCTTCACCATTACTATAAAGGCTAGTAGCACCTGTAAGTCCTAACACCATTCGTACAAATGGAACTACTGGTTTGCTCGTATACTTCAAACCCTCAGTTGGAGTTGCTGGTAATGGTTTACCCTCCCAAATAGTTAGTGGGTATCTCACAGACACTACACCCTGGAAACGACTGAGGTCAGCTCGCGATCTCGGATTGCTATCATCATCATCACTATCAGGTATAGGTTCAAATGGTTGGAGTTCAGTTAACAACTCTCGGCGATCTGTTCTCGCATTAATTGATTGATATCCAGTCTGAAAACTAAGTTCAGCATCAGTTTCACCTATTTTGATCTTGGGGGATGTCAGGACAAAACCCGCACTTGTGTGAACAGTTTGAAATCCTAAACTACCATTAAATAAGCGATCGCGATAACTATACTCCCCAGTCAAATCATAACCTTGGTATGACTGTCTGAGGCGAATACTACCTCGGAAGTCTTCTTCATCCAAGTCAGGAAAATCTTTAAATGTCAAAATTGTAGCTCGTCCTTCTACTTGAGTTGTTGGTGTTATCGCACCATCAACAGAAGCTTTGAGACCAAAAACGTTACCATTTATGGGGGAGTCCCCTTCACCACCAAAAAATGCTCTTTCTAGATAGTATTGAGGAGTTAACTTAATCCTGATCGGACCTGGAATAAAAGGTTCAAATGTACTTTCAATAAATAAACCACCCCTATCTTCTTGATCGTAACCAACCTGGATGGGGAATGGATCTCGTTGTCGGCGATCGATAATTGTTCGTTCCCGAAGTAATGGTACACTAAAACCTTGGTCAAATACTAACCTGGCTTTTTTCGTGATCAGTTCATCCTGAAAGGGAGATAGAGGTCGAAGTGTAGCACGCTCTGACCTTAATTCTACCTCTGGAGGTGAAAATGGGTCATTAGTTAGTCGCAAATTTGTTGCTTCCCAAGTACCAGCACCCAATAAGTTCAGGCGATCAGCTTCAAAACGCATTCGGTTAACTGTTCCTGTCTGCTGGGGTGCTTCTAGTTTTGGTTCAAATGTAAATTTTGCCGCTCCCGCAGATTTGACTTTGGTTGGAGGTTGAGTAGCAGCAATGGTCTCACTCAATGATCTTGCTCCTAATGCTCCTACTCCTTCTGTGGTAGGTAAGGATGATGCACTTTCTTCGGCTTGACCAACAAAAACAACTCCACTTGCTTTTTCGATAGAGCCTCTATCAAGAACGAAGTTATATTCCATCCGTTCCCCAAGCAAAACTTGTTGTCCTTGAGTAAAAATAGTATTTCCAGTTGCTAGAAGTTGACGAGTTATCAGATTAACTTGTACTTTATCAGCACTGACTATTCCTTGACTAAATCTTACTGTCACGTTACCTACTGCAGTAATAAGTTGTTGTTGCTCGTTATATTCTTGACTTTCTGCGGTTACTTCAACTACATCTGCTTGTAAGGGTATTTGGATAGTTTCTCTATCTTCTTTTTTATCCTTTTTTTTATTCTTTGAGTCTTTATTTGGAGATTCTAATATAGAGTTAGGGTTTTTTTCTTTTTTGTCTTCTGATTCTAGGGTATCAGTTTCGCGAGTCGGTTCTTCGTCTTGAGGAAGATTTGGCAGTTCTGCAGTATTATTTTTGCTGGTAGTTTCCTCTATCTGAAGTTTTGTAGAAATTGGTGGTTTTGTGTTACTCCAGCTTTCTAATTTTTTGGTACTATCAAAACTGAATAAATTTTTTGGTTGAGTAGTTTGTGATTTTCTTACGGTTCCCGGCAAATCAGATACAGCATATTCTGAGAAGTCTGAAAATGAAATGGATGAGAATATTGATTTTTGAGTTGGAGATTCTGATGCTGGTACATAGTTAAATTTTTTTTCTTTTTTATCTTCTGATTCTGAG
>NZ_JAYKGW010000134.1:0-27242 GCF_035285525.1 Okeania sp.
TGTTTGCAGGGGCGGGTCTAATCAGTAAGCTAACGAGTCTTCAGGTTAAGCTAGCTAGACCCGCCCTTTGTTTGCAGGGGCGGGTCTGAGCAGTCAGCTAACGAGTCTTCAAGTTAAGCTAGCTAGACCCGCCCTTTGTTTGTAGGGGCGGGTCTGAGCAGTAAGCTAACGAGTCTTCAAGTTAAGCTAACTAGACCCGCCCTTTGTAGGGGCGGGTCTAATCAGTAAGCTAACGAGTCTTCAAGTTCAGCTAACTAGACCCGCCCTTTGTTTGCAGGGGCGGGTCTAATCAGTAAGCTAACGAGTCTTCAAGTTCAGCTAGCTAGACCCACCCTTTGTTTGCAGGGGCGGGTCTAATCAGTAAGCTAACGAGTCTTCAAGTTCAGCTAACTAGACCCGCCCCTGCTACAGCAGAGGGTTTGGAGAGCAAAACCCTACAGTCTTAAATTCTAGCGATACTACCGGACATAATATAACTTTCACCGCCAACCAGCACTACCACAATTAATCCTTACCAAGAGTTAATTTCAAACTTAACTTATAGTCAGTATCTTTGCCATCGTCTGGCGACCAAATATTGACATAATAAACATCAGGTTCTAAAAATGTCGAGATTGATTCCGCTATGGTGCTAGGTTTAAAGGAACCATCAACCCACTTTTCTTCACTATCGTACAAATATGATATACATCTGCATTACTGCTTGCAGCAGTTTTCATTTTAGTGAACCACAGTAAGGAGGTTGCATGCAAGGTCTCTACAAGGTTTTGGTTATAGCGATGTGGTTTATCCATTTGAAAAGCGCTGTAGTCCCTTTAGTGTAAGATTTAAGGTTCCGCCTTCACCACCTACGGGAAAAGTGTAATAGTCACCCCAATCTATATCTCCCACAAATTCCTTAAAAGCGCGTTTCTTGTTTTTGAGAATACCAAATATTGCGAGCAGTTTCAAAGGTGTTGTCTTTTTCGCTAAATTCCAATAGCTGACAAAATTCAGACATTTTCTTATGTAAGGTTTTTCCTTCTCTGACAATGTAAGCATTCAACTTCTTCCTTCTTCCTTCTTCAAATTAAATAAAAGCTAAAAAGGTTTTTTGTGTTATAACTTTTAATAGCTACCATAGCCATAAATTTATTAAAAATCCTATGATTAAATTACCAAATTATCACATAGCTAAAAAAATTTATACAGGAACCAGAACTACAGTTTATCGTGGGTTAAATACTACTAATCAACAACCAGTAGTTATTAAAGTTATCAATAAAGAATACCCAACATTCTCGGAATTATTACAATTTCGTCATCAATATACCATTACTAGAAATCTGAATTTATCGGGAATTGTCAAACCTATCTCTCTGGAAAAATATGGTAATGGTTATGCTTTAATTATGGAAGATATTGGAGCAATATCTCTCAAAAAATACCTCAGTAATCAACAATTAAATCTCCCAAATTTTCTAGAACTTGCTATTTCCATAGTGAAAATATTAGAAGATTTATATCATCATCAGATTATTCATAAAGATATTAAACCTTCTAATATTGTGATTAATCCAGATACTGGAGATATTAAATTAATTGATTTTAGTATTTCTACGTTATTACCGAGAGAAACTCAAGAAATTATTAATCCTAATGTTTTGCAAGGTACTTTGGCATATATGTCTCCTGAACAAACCGGGAGAATGAATCGAGGTATCGACTATCGGAGTGATTTTTATTCTTTAGGTATTACCTTCTATGAAATACTCACTAATCAATTACCTTTTATTTCTAATGACCCCATAGAATTAGTTTATTTTCATATTGCTAAAGAACCAACTCCACCTACCGAGTTAAATACAGAAATACCAGAAACAATCAATAATATTATTCGGAAAATGATGGCTAAAAATGCGGAAGAACGCTATCAGAATGCTTTTGGATTAAAACATGATTTAGAAACTTGTTTAAACTCTTGGCAAGCAATAGGAAATATTCCTATCTTTGAGTTAGGAAAACGAGATATTTCTGACCGTTTCACTATACCGGAAAAACTTTATGGTCGCCAAGAGGAAGTTGAGAATTTATTAGATGCTTTTGAAAGAGTGGCTCAAGGTGAAAGTGAAATTATGTTGGTAGCTGGTTTTTCTGGTATTGGCAAAACCGCAGTAATTAATGAAGTTCATAAACCTATAGTTCGTCAAAGAGGTTATTTTATTAAGGGTAAATTTGACCAATTTCAACGTAATATTCCTTTTAGTGCTTTGGTACAAGCTTTTCGAGATTTAATGGGAGAATTGTTGAGTGAAACTGCTAATCAATTAGAGGAATGGAAGACTAAAATTTTGGCAGCATTGGGAGTTCAGGGGCAGGTTATTATTGACGTGATTCCAGAACTAGAATTGATTATTTATCCTCAACCAGCGGTGGAAGAATTATCAGGAAGTGCAGGGGAAAATAGGTTTAATTTACTGTTTTTAAAATTCATTAAAGTTTTTACGACTAAAGAACATCCTTTGGTAATATTTTTGGATGATTTACAATGGGCAGATACGGCTTCTTTGAAGTTGATGCAGTTATTAATGAGTGAGAAAAATAGTCAACATTTATTATTGTTAGGAGCTTATCGGGATAATGAGGTAAATCCGACTCATCCTCTGATATTAACATTAGAGGAAATTGTCAAAAATTCAGCTATTGTAAATACTATTACTTTAAAACCTTTGGCATTAAGTTCAGATGTCAATCCTTTAGTAGCAGATACTCTTCATTGTTCCGAAGAAATAGCATTTCCATTGGCGGAGTTAGTATATCAAAAAACTAAAGGAAATCCATTTTTTCTGACTCAATTTCTGAAGGCATTGTACAAAGAAGAATTAATTACTTTTAATTATGAGGTGAATTATTGGGAATGCGACATTGCGAAAGTTAAGTTATTATCTTTAACTGATGATGTGGTAGAGTTTATGGCAACTCGTCTGCAAAAGTTGTCGTCGTCAACTCAAGAGGTAATGAAATTAGCAGCTTGTATCGGTAATAAATTTAATTTAGAAACTTTAGGTATTGTCTCCGAAAAGTCTTTGGGAGAAACAGCGAATAATTTATGGGAGGCATTGCAAGAAGGATTAGTTTTACCAGTGACAGAAATGTATAAGTTTTATATTTCAGAAGAGTCGAATTTGACAGATTTTCCCGGAATAAAAACTGATGCTAATTATAGATTTTTGCATGACAGAGTACAGCAGGCAGCTTATTTGTTAATTCCCAAAGCAGAAAAACAAATAACTCATTTAAAAATCGGCAGATTATTATTAGAAAATATCCCAGAAAGTGAAAGACAAGAGAGAATTTTTGATATTGTTAATCAGTTAAATTATGGAGTAAATTTAATCTCAGATTCTAGGGAACGAGAACAACTGGCAGAGTTAAATTTAATGGCGGGAAAGAAGGCAAAAGTTTCTACTGCTTATATGGCTGCAATTAATTATTTCACTTTTGGTTTAGAGTTATTGCCAGAAAATAGTTGGCAAATAAAATACAATTTAACTCTGGATATATATGTAGAAATGATAGAAGCAGAATATTTAACAACTAATTTTGAAAGGTCAGTTGATTTAGCAGAAATTGTCTTACAAAAAACCAAAAATATAATAGATAAGGTGAAAGTATATGAGCTAAAAATTCAAATTTATGTAGCTAAACTTGAGTTAAATACAGCTATAGAGGTAGGACTTCAGGTACTCGAAATTATGGAAATTAGTTTGGTAGAATCTTGTCCTCCTATTGAAGTAATTGAAAATTTAGCTAACCTGCCAGAAATGACCGATCAAAACAAGCTGGGAGCTATGAGAATTTTAGTTGCTCTGATATCGCCAGTTTATTTTTTAAATTCTCCACTACTTTCACAAATAATTTTTACTATGATTTCTTTGTCACTCCAGTATGGTAATTCTACCTATTCAGCCTATGGATATGTTTTAAATGGATTATTTTTGTGTGGAATAATGTCAGAATTTGAGTCTGGATATTGCTATGGCAAACTAGCATTAAATTTACTAGAAAAATTTAATACTAAAGAATTAAAATCAAGAATCTTGATGGTTTTTAATGGTAATGTTCGACATTGGCGAGAACATTATCGAGTTACGTGCAAACCTTTAGTAGAAGCAATTGAAGTAGGTTTATCTACAGGAGATATTGAATATGCTAGCTATGCAGTATATGACTATATTAATGCTGTACTGGCAATGGGAGAAAATTTAGAATCTCTGAGTAAAAAGCAAAGTAATTATGTGCAGTTAATGCAAAATCTTAAGCAGGAACATTCAACTAATTGTGTGAAAATTCAATGGCAGACAGTATTAAATCTTTTAGATAAATCTGAAAATAGTTTCCAACTAATAGGTACGGCTTTTGATGAAACCAAAATGTTACCAATTTTTAGGGATTCAAAAAATGCCATCCTCCTGTTTTATACCTATTTATATAAAGGTAAATTACTATATCTTTTTCAACACTCTGAAGAAGCTATTCAAGCTTTTAGTATGGCAGAAAAATATATAGATTCAGTAGCAGGTATGCTGATAGTTGCCCAACATAATTTCTATTATTCTTTAGCATTATTAGAATTTGTTAGACTCAAATCTTGGCAAAATCAAAATAATAATAATTCTTGGTTAAAAAAAGTAGAAATTAATCAGAAAAAGATGGAAATTTGGGCGCATCATGCTCCCATGAATTATTTACATAAATTTTATCTCGTAGAAGCAGAAAAACATCGGGTACTTCATAACTATCTCCAAGCAATAGAATTTTATGAACAAGCGATCGCGATCGCTACAGAGAATGAATATATTCACGAAGTTGCTATCGCTAACGAACTGGCAGCGAAATTTTACTTAGAGTGGAATAAGGAAACTATTGCCCAAGCATACCTAATTAAAGCTTACTACGCTTATGCTCAGTGGGGAGCAGTTGCTAAACTAAAATACCTGGAAAAATGCTACGGGGATATACTGAAACCTCTACAACAAGAATCTAATTTGACTTCTAGTTTAACTACCGATACTGTCACATATACAAGTAGCAATACTTCTTTAGTGCTTGACTTCAGTAGTTTAATCAAAGTAACTCAAGCTATTTCTGGTGAAATTAAACTAGAGAATTTACTATCGGTTTTAATGCGAGCTACTCTAGAAAATGCTGGTGCGGAAAAAGGTTATTTAATCCTTCCTCAAGGAGAAAATTGGGTGATAGAAGCTGAAGCTATTCGTAATAGTAATCTAGGGGAAGAATTACAATTAATATCAAAACATTCTCTTCCTCTTGAGTCTACAAATAAACTTCCTAATTCTCTCATTTATTATGTGGCACGTACTCAACAAACTGTGGTACTTGATGATGCTGCTAATGAAGCTAAGTTTGCTGCCGATTCTTACATTCAAAATTATCAACCCAAAAGTATTTTATGTATTCCTATTATTAATCTTTCTCAATTTATTGGCATATTATATCTCGAAAATAATCTGACAGCAGGAGCTTTTACTAGGGAGCGATTAGAAATATTAAAAGTTTTAACTACTCAAGCAGCTTTCTCTTTAGAAAATGCCAGACTTTATCAAGAATCTCAGAACTATGCTCAACAATTAGAGGAAACACAACTACAACTTGTGCAAAATGAAAAAATGGCATCTATTGGGCAATTAACTACCGGAGTTGCTCACGAAATTAACAATCCAGTAGGTTTTATTTCTGGCAATTTAGCTCATGCTTCTGATTATATCCAAAATATGATTAATCTTTTGAACCTCTACCGTCAAACTTTCCCTCAACCAGGAGTAAAAATTTTAGAGGAAATGGAGGCAATGGAGTTGGATTATCTGATGGAAGACTTACCTAACATGATTGATTCTATGAAAGAAGGTATCGAGCGGATTACTGAAATTAGCAAATCGATGCGTACTTTCTCTCGCGGGGATCAGACAAGTAAGATATCTTTTAATATCCAGGATGGCATAAATAGCACTTTATTAATTCTCAAACATCGACTCAAAGCTAACAATAATCGTCCGGAAATTCAAATAGTAAAAAACTATGGAAATTTGCCAACAATAAGTTGTTATCCCGGACAATTAAATCAAGTTTTTATGAATTTAATTGCTAATGCTATTGATGCTTTAGAAGAAAGTAATATGGGGAAAACTTTTACGGAAATTAAAACAGCACCAAATCAGATTGCTATTACTACAGAAATTGACCAAGAAAAACAGCAGGCAATTATTAAAATAAGAGATAATGGTATGGGTATGAGTGAGGAGGTGAAAAAGAAAGTATTTGGTCATTTATTTACGACTAAACCAGTAGGAAAAGGAACTGGTTTAGGTTTATCAATTTCTCAGCAAATAGTAGAAGAAAAACATGGAGGTAAAATTAGTTGTATTTCTGAGTTAGGAAAAGGAACTGAGTTTATTATTAGTTTACCAATTAATGTATAATATGAGGCAAAATCAGTGCAGCAGAGCAAAATTTTAGCTGCGAAAGCAACGACAGAACTAGCAGAGGGGACTGAATGAAAAAAAAGTGTTAAATTAGTAAAAACAAAACTGTTTTCTTGTGTTATAACTTCTATAATTCTTATATAGTAATCTGATTTTAGTTGTATTCAAAATTTCAAAGCTTTTTAGAGAACAGGCGGGAGTTACGGTACGGTTCCCCAGAAATCGGAGAGAAATCAGTTTTTTTATTAGACATCTCCAAAAATAAAAAATTAAATCAATTCTTATCCATAAATTATCAATTATTTCTTCCTGTTCCCTGTTCCCTGTTAAGCGTTCCCTCTTTTCTGGAGATGTCTATTGACTTTTTTGATGTGTGACAACCTATGCGCGGATTACTATAAAACCATAAATTTATTAAAAATCCTATGATTAAATTACCAAATTATCACATAACTCAACAAATTTATACAGGAACCACAACTACGGTTTATCGTGGATTAAATACCACGAATCAAAAACCAGTAGTTATCAAATTTCTCAATAAAGAATACCCGACCTTTTCTGATTTATTACAATTTCGGCATCAATATACTATTACTAAAAATCTGAATTTACCAGGGACTGTTAAACCTATTTCCCTAGAAAAATATGGTAATGGTTATGCCTTCATTATGGAAGATATTGGGGCAGTCTCCCTCAAGACATACCTAAATCATCAAAAATTAAGTCTGCAAAGTTTTCTGGAACTGGCGATTTCCATAGTTGAAATATTAGAAGATTTATATCATCATCAAATTATTCATAAAGATATTAAACCTTCTAATATTGTGATTAATCCAGAGACTGGAGATATTAGATTAATTGACTTTAGTATTTCTACATTATTACCTAGAGAAACTCAAGAAATTGTCAATCCTAATGTCCTCGAAGGTACTCTGGCATATATTTCCCCAGAACAAACAGGTAGAATGAATCGAGGTATTGACTACCGGAGTGATTTTTATTCTTTAGGGATTACATTCTATGAAATCCTCGCCAACCAATTACCTTTTATTTCTAATGACCCCCTAGAATTAGTTTATTTTCATATTGCTAAAGAACCAATTCCACCTACGGATATAAATACAGAAATACCAGAAATGGTAAATAATATTATTCTGAAAATGATGGCGAAAAATGCGGAGGAACGCTATCAGAATGCTTTTGGATTAAAGCACGATTTAGAAACTTGTTTAAAATATTGGCAAGAAACCAACAATATTCCTTTATTTGAGTTAGGAAAACGGGATATTTCTGACCGTTTTAGTATACCTGAAAAACTCTATGGTCGTCAAACAGAAGTTCAGAATTTATTAGATGCTTTTGAAAGAGTGGCTCAAGGAGAGAGTGAAATTATGTTAGTAGCGGGTTTTTCAGGTATTGGAAAAACTGCAGTTATTAATGAAGTTCATAAACCAATAGTTCGTCAACGGGGTTATTTTATTAAGGGTAAGTTTGACCAATTTCAACGGAATATTCCTTTTAATGCTTTTGTACAAGCTTTTCGGGATTTAATGGGAGAATTATTGAGTGAAACGGCTAATCAATTACAGGAATGGAAGACTAAAATTCTCTCAGTATTAGGTGAAAATGGGCAGGTTATTATTGAAGTGATTCCGGAACTAGAGTTGATTATTTCTCCTCAACCACAGGTAGAAAAATTATCAGGAAGTGCAGCGGAAAATAGGTTTAATTTATTGTTTTTAAATTTGATTAAAGTCTTTGCGACTCAAGAACATCCTTTGGTAATATTTTTGGATGATTTACAGTGGGCAGATACGGCTTCTTTGAGGTTGATACAGTTGTTAATGAGTGAGAAAAATAGTCAACATTTATTATTATTAGGAGCTTATCGGGATAATGAGGTAAATCCGACTCATCCTCTGATATTAACATTAGCAGAAATTGTGAAAAGTTCGGCTATTGTTAATACTATTACTTTAGAACCTCTGGAACTAATTTTTGATGTAAACCCTTTAGTAGCGGATACTCTTCATTGTCATCAAGAAATAGCATTTCCTTTGGCGGAATTAGTAGATCAAAAGACTAAAGGAAATCCTTTTTTTGTTACTCAATTTCTCAAAGCATTGTACAAGGAAAAGTTAATTACTTTTAATTATGAGGTGAGTTATTGGGAGTGTGATATTGCTCAGGTAAAGTTATTTTCTCTTACAGATGATGTGGTAGAGTTTATGGCAACTCGTCTCCAAAAATTGTCATCTGAAACTCAGGAGGTAATGAAATTAGGAGCTTGTATTGGTAATAAGTTTAATTTAGAAACTTTAGCTATTGTTTCAGAAAAGTCTGTGGCAGAAACAGCTAATAATTTGTGGTCGGCATTGCAAGAAGGGTTGGTTTTACCAGTGACAGAAGTCTATAAATTTTATACTTCAGAAGAGTCTAGTTTTACAGATTTTCAAGCCATAGAAACTGATGCTAATTATAGATTTTTGCACGACCGGGTACAGCAAGCTGCTTATTTGTTAATACCAGAAGAGGAAAAACAAATTACTCATTTAAAAATCGGGCGATTATTATTAGAAAATATTCCAGAAAATCAAAGGCAAGAAAGAATTTTTGATATTGTTAATCAGTTAAATTATGGGGTAGATTTAATTTCTGATTCCACAGAAAGAGAACAACTGGCGGAGTTAAATTTAATGGCTGGGAAAAAGGCTAAAGTTTCAACCGCTTATAATGCTACGGTGAATTATCTAAATATAGGTAGAGAGTTATTAACAGCTAATAGTTGGGAAACGAACTACGAATTAACATTAGCTTTGTATGTAGAATCAGCAGAAATAAGATATTTAATAGGTGAATATGAAGAAATGGAAAATTTAGCTGAAGTTGTACAACAGCAAGCTAAAATTTTATTAGATAAAGTTCCAGTTTACATAACAAAAATTCAAGCTGAATTTGCTCAATATCAATTTCTTGAAGGTCTCGATATGGCAACAAAAATTCTTCAAGATATGGGATTAAAATTATTCCCTAGAACAACAGAAGAAGAGTTGTTTTCTGGTATTCAAGAATTACAGTCATTTCTGGGCGATCGCTCCCCTGAAGACTTCAAACAACTTCCAGAAATGACAAACCCGGAAAAGTTAGTCTTAGTGCAAATTCTAGAATTAATAGGAGCAGCAGCTTTTATTAGTGGGTCTCCGTTGTGGTCTAGTATAGTTTTTGCCCTGATTACTTTATCTGTCGAATGGGGAAATACATCTGCTTCTGCTTATGGATACACTTGTTATGGAATAATGTTGTGGATCAAAGGAGAAATTGGAGTTGCTTATCAATTATCTCAGGTAACTTATGGGGTATTTGAAACTTATGGTGGAGATGCTATTAAAGGAGCAGTAGTAGCAGATATACACCTTCGTCATTGGCAAGAACATTTGCGAAATAGTTTACCTTCATTCCTCAAATATTATACTCTTGCTTTATCCAGGGGAGATTTTGAATTTGCTGGTTACAATCTCTTGTTTCACTATTTTCATGCCTTTTATAGTGGTGAGGAATTAACAGAACTTGTTCAGAAACTTAATGATGCTATTGATACTGTGATTCAAATGAAGCAAGAAAGTACCGTGAGACGGTTGCAAATGAATCAACAAACTATTCTAAATTTGATTAGCTCGGAAAACCCTGGTGTCTTAGTTGGAGAAGCTTTTAATAATACAGAAACACAACCCCAAGATCAAATACTGGTATATCAAAATTTGCACAAACTTTATCTATATTATCTGTTTGGTAACTATCAGGAAGCTCTCAAAATTTCTCTGGCAACACAACCAAATGTCAATTTAGTTACTTCTCAGTATAGTCAGGTACTTTTATATTTTTATGGTTGCTTGATTTTTCTTGCTCTCTACAATGACGCTTCTGAGGAACAACAGCAGCAGTGGTTAGCAGATGTCACCTCTAAACAAGAACAGATGGAAATTTGGGCGCACCATGCTCCCATGAATTATTTACATAAATTTTATCTCGTAGAAGCAGAAAAACATCGGGTACTTCATAACTATGTGGAAGCAATAGAACTCTATGAACAAGCGATCGCTCTCGCTACAGAAAGCAAATATATTCAAGAGGCTGCTCTCGCTAACGAACTCGCAGCGAAATTTTACTTAGAGTGGAACAAAGAAACTATTGCCCAAGCATACCTAATTAAAGCTTACTACGCTTATGCTCAGTGGGGAGCATTTACCAAACTTAAACACCTGGAAACTTGCTACGGTGAGTTACTTAAATCCCTGCAACAAGAGCCTAATTTTATTTGTAGTTTAACTAATGAAACCGTTACATATACAAGTAGTAATACTTCTTTAGTGCTTGATTTCAGCAGTTTAATTAAAGCTACTCAAGCTATTTCTGGAGAAATTCAATTAGAGAATTTACTCTCGGTTTTGATGCGAGTTACTTTAGAAAATGCTGGTGCTGAAAAAGGTTATTTAATCCTTCCTCAAGGAGAAAATTGGGTCATAGAAGCTGAAGCTATTCGTAATAGCAACCTTGAAGAAGAATTGCAACTAACAGCCAAACAATCTCTTCCTCTTGACTCCACAAATAAACTTCCTAATTCCCTCATTTATTATGTGGCGCGTACTCAACAAACTGTGGTACTTAATGATGCTAATAATGAAACCAAGTTTGCTGCCGATCCTTACATTCAAAACTATCAACCTAAAAGTATTTTATGTATTCCTATTATTAATCTTTCTCAATTTATTGGCATACTATATCTAGAAAATAATCTCACAGCAGGAGCTTTTACTAGCGATCGTTTAGAAGTTTTAAAAGTCCTCACTACTCAAGCTGCTTTCTCTCTAGAAAATGCCAACCTTTATGAAAATTTATCTCTGGCTAAAAATCAACTTGAAGAATATAGTCATACTTTAGAGGATAAAGTTAAAGAACGCACCGAAGAATTAAACAAAAAAAATATATATTTATCTCAAACTCTCCAGGAACTAAAAAAGACTCAAGCTCAATTAATTCAAACCGAAAAAATGTCTAGTTTGGGAGTAATGGTAGCAGGAATTGCTCACGAAATTAATAATCCTAACAATTTTATTTATGGCAATGTTAAGCACGCCATTGCATACAGCAAAGATTTGCTCAATTTAGTTAATTTGTACCAAGAAGAATATCCTCAACCTACAGCTAAAATAGAAGAATTTATAGAAGAATTAGATGTAGAATTTTTAGTTAAAGATTTAGAAAAATTACTAAATTCTATGAAAATTGGGTCGGAAAGGATTAAAGAAATTGTGACATCATTACGGAATTTTTCTAGATTAGATGAATCAGATATGAAGCCTGTAAATATCCATGAAGGTCTTGATAGCACTCTCCTAATTTTACAAAATAAACTCAAATTTCAGAGAGAAAAATCTGAACTTCAAGTAGTCAGAAATTATGGTGATTTACCCTTGGTTAATTGTTATGCTTCCCAGTTAAATCAAGTATTTATGAATGTTATTAGTAATGCTATTGATGCTTTGGAAGAGATGAGAAAAAAGAGTAATAAATTAGAAGAACCTACGATTATAATTAGCACAGAAGCAACTAAAAATCAGACTGTAAAAATCAAAATTTATGACAATGGTCCTAGTATTAGTCTGGAAAATCAAAATAGGATATTTGACCCATTTTTTACTACTAAACCAGTTGGCGCTGGTACAGGTTTAGGTTTATCAATTAGTTATTCAATTATTGTAGAAAAACACAATGGTAAATTAACTTGTAATTCTGCACCAGGAGAAGGGGTAGAATTTGTCATTGAGATTCCATTATAATAATTGTTAGATGAAGGCAGAAAGAAGGCAGAGAGAGGGCAATAGTAGTAGACTGACACATCTAAAATGGTGCAATATGTAGGGGCGGGTTTGATCAGAAATTTTCATGCTTACTCTAAGGTTTACATAAACCCGCCCCTGAGACGGTGGCTTATATCACTGGGGGCGGGTCGATCTAGTAAACCCATGAAAACTCGTTAACTCACTTGCAAAACCCGCCCCTACGGTGTCTTCCTAATGCACCATTCTTAGATGAAACAGTCCAGTAGGGTGTGTTAGCGCACAACCCACAACGCACCAATATCCCATATATAGCACCTTTCTTTGCGTAAGTTTTGTATTGATTACTCAGTAAATTAAGAACTTGGAAAAACTAGCTTTTTATAACCGGATTTGGTATGATAACCGATAACTGATAACTGAAATAACCTATTCCCTATTCCCTATTTCCTTTTCCCTGTTCCCTGTTCCCTGTTCCCTGTTCCCTATCAAGAATGAATCCAACTTTATTACAAAACTTTATTAAATTAATTGCTAACTATACAGGTCTGCATATTCGAGAGCCAGATTATAACAGTTTTTGCCATAAAATATTGATGCGCATCAGCTCGCTAAAATACTCTTCTCCAGAAGAATATTATCAATTATTAATAAGCCAAGATCAAACAAGTAAAAATGAATGGGAAAAACTGATAATATTGTTAACCGTAACTGAAACTTATTTCTTTCGAGACCAGGAACAGTTAGGGTTACTTAAAAATGTAATTTTGCCAGAAATTATTAAGTTTAAAATAGCATCTAACCAAAAAAAAATAAGTATTTGGAGTGCAGGTTGTTCTACAGGAGAAGAACCTTACTCCTTAGCAATTATAATTCAAGAATTAATTCCTGGCTGGCAAGAATGGGATATTTTAATTTTAGGAACAGATATTAATAAAGCAGCACTAACTAAGGCAAAACAAGGTATTTATAGTGATTGGTCGTTTCGTTTATTAGATGAGTGGCTCAAAAGGAAATATTTTTATCAATTTCAGGGAGAATGGCAACTAAATCCAATAGTTAAAAATATGGTCAGTTTTAGTAATATAAATTTAGTTAAAGATAGTTTTCCTAAGTATATTGATTTGATTTTATGTCGCAATGTTTTTATCTATTTTGAACCTAAGTATACTTCATTAGTGATGCAAAAATTTTATAATTCTCTCCTCAAGGGAGGGTATCTAATAACAGGTCATGCTGAGTTATTTGGTCAAACAATGAGTAAATTTAGGGTGAAATTTTTCCCGAAATCTTTGGTTTATCAGCGCGATGAAGAACAGCTACATGAAAATTATTTAGTTGATACTTCACCCATACTTCCCAAAAAGACGATACCTATAACTAAAAGTTTTAAACGTTCATTTCTTAATTCAATATCTGAAAGCAAAGTCTCTACTAATTATAATATTCAGGATAACGATCAAAAACAAATATTATTTGATTGTAACCAGAAAATTAATCTAAATCACAGAAATGAAACAGCTAGAAAATTAGAACAAAAAAATAGTGATTTGCCACCTAATAAATCGGATAAATTGTTGTTGGAAGCAGCAGAATTATTTGCAGCTAAAGCTTATACTAATGCGATTAAAAAAGTAGAAAAATTTATGAGTCTAAATCCCCAAAGTTTTAGGGGATATAAATTACTAGCTCGATTATATGCCAATGTAGGTAAATATGACCGTGCTATTTTTTATTGTAATCAAGCAATAAAAGTAAATGCTTCTTCATTAGAGCCTTATTATTTGTTAGTTAATATAGCAGAAGAACAAGGAGATATAGAAGGAGCTAAAATTTTTTTAAAGCGCATAATTTATCTTTACCCACAAGAAGTACCTGCTTATATAGAACTTGGTTCACTATATGCAGCAGAAAAAAATATAATTCGAGCAAAAAAGATGAAAAATACAGCTTTAGAACTCCTAAAAAATTTACCTGCTGATGATATGATAGAGTACAGAGGAGGAATTAAAGTTTCTGAATTGATTAAGTATTTGGAAGCATAAATATCAACCAAAAACTAGGTTTATTACAGCAGAATAATTTGCCAAAATACTTTTTTCCTATTACCTATTACCTATTACCTATTCCCTGTTTCCTACTCCCTAAAAAGATGAAAAATATAGCAATTCTAAATAGTTTGTAAGATTTTATAGTAGGGGTTTGGTCTCCAAACCTACTAAGGGATTTGGAGACCAAACCCCTACAGTTTTTTCGGAAAAATCATTCTTGATTGCTATACTTTTTCCTCCATACCTATTCCCTCCATACCTATTCCCTCCATACCTAAAATGCAAAATAAATCATATCTGATATTTTCACATAATAACTGTTTTTATGGACTAGAAACATTGTCTGTTAAAGAAGTTTTTTTACTGCCAGAAATAACGGCGATCGCGGAAATGCCAGACCCGATTATTGGTATAATTAATCTGAGAGGAAATGTATTACCTGTAATAGACTTCAATCTGCGTCTGGGGTATCAGCAACAAGAATATTCTTTGACAGATAATCTAGTTGTGATTAACTCAGAATCATCCACTGTTGGCATCATTGTGAATCAAGTTTATGAAGTCAAAGAAATTCCTACTACAGAAATCAAAATAATTACAGAAATATATAGTCAAGAAAGCCAGGAAAATCATAAATTAAATTTAGTTGCAGGTATAGCCAAATTAGAAGAAAAATTAATTACTTTATTATCTACTAAAAATCTGATTAGATACACAGAAAAACTAGCTGATTTTTCTATACATGACTGGAATAATACAGATGATTTAGTCAAAGAAAATTATTTAGAAAAACCTCAACATCAAGAATATTCCAAATTAATATTTTGCCCCAATGCTACTCCACAAGAAAGAACTATTTTTCAAGAGCGAGCCAAAAATTTGAGAGAAACTCAAAGTGAAGATTTTAGTAACTTAATTCCTCTAGCAGTAATTGGTTTAAATGAAGAATATTTTGCTATGAATTTAGCAGTAGTAAAAGAGTTTACTAATATTAATAAAGTTACTCCTATTCCTTGTACTCCCAAACATATTTTTGGCAATATAAATTTACGGGGTGAAATTGTTACTTTGTTGGATATTCGAGGTGTTTTAAATATGCAGACTCAGACAACAACAACCCAAAAAAATCAAGCCTTAATATTTGACTTAGATGATTTAGTTGCTGGTATTATAGTAGATGAAATATTTGATGTTATTTATCTCAATCCTTTAGATATTAAGTCGATTCCTGCTATGATTAATCATTCTCAAGCTCACAGTGAGTATTTATTAGGAACTGCTATTTATCGAGAAAAGATGATGAGCATCATCAATTTTCATAAAATTATTACCAATAAAGAATTAATTGTGGAAGAAGAAATTTAAACTCATTTTTAGGGAGTAGGGAACAGGGAACAGTTATCAGTTTTTTCAGGGAACAGGGAACCAGAAATTAACAGAGTATCTAATTAGGATTTGCGCTTCTTCAGTCTTTTTGTCAAGACAGAGAGTAGGGAGGTTCCACGGAACTTCCCTACAGAATATTTATTTTATAATTTAGTGCGCCCTGCTGGAATCGAACCAGCCTTAAAGCGAATTATGAGCTCGCTGCCTCCCCAATCGGCCAAAGGCGCTTATGTCTATTTAAAAGATATCATAACATAACCAAAAAAATAAGGCAAGTTCAATATAACCTTAAATTAATATAAAAACATAAAATATTCTTTGGATGTATGTTATCGCTCTACATAATATTATAATAAGGAAGTTTGGACATTAGCTAGTAAATGGTTTATATTATATCATAACAATATCTAAGAATTATATCTCAAATAGAAAAAACTATGAATTCTAGTCTTGTCCTAACTTTAAGTCTACTAGCTATGATGTGTACTGCTGGTTTGAGTAGTGCTTCTTTGGGATTTAAGCTCGGTAGGGAAGCCTTAAAAGGAATTACTCAACCAGATTCTCGTCCGACTAATAGTTTATTAGGAACTCAAGAAGCTTCAATTCGTCCAGAAGAATTTGTCATATTAGACGAGAAAAAAATTATTATTAATGTCAAAAATACTATTCTTAATGGTGGAAAAGTTGAGCAAAAAACAGCCAAAGAAGATGCTAATCAAAAAACAGCTAAGGCTAATTCTACTAAAGAAACTGAACCTAAACAAACTTTTCCAATTGTCAGTAATGATGGTGGAGTAGTATTGGAAGTTTATGATGTTCGTAAGTGGGGAAATTCTTTAGTTTTAGATGTTAATTTAAAAAATGGAGGAAACCGATCTGTAAGATTTTTATACAGTTTTTTGAATATTACAGATGAACAAGGAAGAGTTCTCAGCGCTAGTACAGAGGATTTACCAGGAGAACTTCCGCCTAATGGAATCAAATATTATGGTATTATTACTATCCCAATTACTTTATTAGATAATGCTAAGGAACTTTCTCTAGAACTTACCGATTATCCAGATAAGAAGTTAACTTTGAAAATGCCAAAAATCAGAATAGATTAAGTTAATTTTTCACTCTAAATTAAGAAACATAAAACGTAACTATCTCCTGTGGAATGCTTCGCAAACAGCAAGCCCTATCTAAGAGTTGAAAATGGCTTTAAATAAATATAATCTTTAAAGTTGGCTTTGATACTAATATCCAATTTACCTTAACTAATAAAGCTTTTATCTCAAACTAAAATAAATAGCTGACCGCTGTTTGCTGACGATGCAGAATGCTTACCATAAAACATAATTTTTAGCTCAAAAATTGTCAACTTTAAATATAAAAATATTCATAGGTCTGAGGCAAAATTAATGGCAGTAAGTTGGCTAAATATGCCAGACTTAGAAATTCTCATCTGGACAGACATGACCTGGACAGATATACTGTACCGCATCTTGTCTGTTTTTCTATTAATTGCCATAAATGCCTTCTTTGTTGTGGCAGAATTTTCTATTTTTTCGATCCGGAGGTCACGGATTAATCAGTTAGTGGATGAAGGTGATACTCAAGCAAAAACTGTTCAGCAACTGCAAAGAAATATTGACCGATTACTTTCTACTACTCAGTTAGGTATTACTTTGTCTAGTTTGGCCTTGGGTTGGATTGGTGAAGGGACTATGGCAGTGGTTATGAAAAAAGCTATAGTCTCTATACCACTACCTGGTTATATTAGTCAAGCGATCGCCCATTCCCTAGCTATTCCTATTGTTACTTTTTTTATTTTGGCTTATCTACAGATTGTTTTGGGAGAATTATGTCCCAAGTCTGTAGCGTTACTTTATTCAGAACAGTTATCTAAGTTATTAGGTCCTTTGAGTCTAGCTATTTCTCGATTCTTTAATCCATTTATTTGGATATTAAATCAATCTACTCATTGGTTATTACGATTAGTAGGGATTAGATATTCTGGTAGTGTCTGGAAAGCACCAGTTACTCCAGAGGAATTACAGTTAATTATCTCAACTTCTACTGAATCAATGGGTTTAGAAGCAGGAGAACGACAAATACTTAGTAATGTCTTTGAGTTTGGAGAGGTATTAGCTGGAGAAATTATGGTTCCACGGGTAAGTATAGATTTTATCTCAAGTACAGCTACTTTTCAAGATTTGTTAAATGAAATTCAAGTATCTGGTCATTCCCGTTATCCTGTAGTTGGTGAATCTATAGATGATATTCAGGGTATTATTGATTTTAGAGAATTAGCCCAACCTTTAGCTCAAGGATTGTTATCTCCACAAACTTCCATTTTATCTTGGATTCGTCCTTCCAGATTTGTTTCTGAACAAACATATTTGAATGAGTTATTATCTATAATGCAAAGAATGCATCAAATTCCCAATAATTCTCAGCATTCAGAAATGGTAATAGTGGTAGATGAGTTTGGTGGAACTGCTGGATTAATTACACGGGAAGATTTGATTGCGGAAATTATTAGTGGTGATGGTTATGAAATAACTAATACTGAGGAACTTACTTTACAAATGTTGGACGATCAGACTTTTATTGTCCAAGCACAATTAAGTGTGGAAGAAGTTAATCAACTTTTAAATTTAGATTTACCAGAGAATGAAGATTATCAGACTTTGGGAGGATTTTTGATTTATCAATTACAAAAAATTCCTACTGGAGGAGAAAATTTGCGTTACCAAAATTATGAATTTACTGTTGTTTCTGCTGAAGGTCCCCGTTTAGACAAAATTAAAATTCATCAATTAGAAGAGTTAGGAACTGAGGAATTTATTAATTTAATTTTAGATGATGAAACAGGGGAAAAAATCAATTGAATTTTACTTAAGGAAGATCAAGAAGGAAGAAGGCAAAAGTAAGAAGAAAAAGGCAAACATTTTCACCTCATAAAGTTAGCTTTGATAGTAAGAATTAATTTATAGCAATCCTAAATAGGTTGTAAGATTTCATGTTTCCACTTGTGTTAGGAAACCAAATTCTTACAGTTTTTTTTCACAAATCATTTTATGTTACTATCAAGATTTTAGCATTTTTATAACTGAAAAAAAGTGCGCCTATTTGAATTTATTTATCCTGAAAAAGTGATAATTTTGGGGGGACTATGGCATAAAAATAAAGTAATAATTATTCCTCCTAATTTATCTATCTTCCCCTCTACCGGAGGGGTTAGGGGTGAGTCTCAAACTCTGCTTTTTTTCAGCTTTTTTCAGCAAACCTTAATTAACTACTCCTCTTGCTGTTTCTAACCAACTATCATATTTTTCTTGATTATTTTCTACCCACTCTTGAGCATGACGTAAAATATCTTCTACTTTATCCTCACCATCTTTAATACGTAAACTTTCAGCATTCATATCTTCTATAGTAATTTCTACTAACTCAAACCACTTTTTGGCAACTGGGTTAATTTCTAAGAATTTTTTATTAGCAACTATACGCTGTTGAAGTATAGGAAATCCCAAATTTTTGCCGTCTACTAATGTATCTTTTTCAGTCAAATTTCCCATATCTTTTGGCAAAGATGTAAAAGGAACTTCTAAGGAAACTACATCTTTCTCTGGCTTTAAAACTGTAGATATCCAGTGGGGATTATAAGCATAATAAAGAATAGGTTTTCCTTCATTATAGCGAGTAATTGCATCTGCTAATAAAATTTCATATTGTCCTTGATCCTGTTCTACTGTATCTTCTAGTTCATAAGCTTTGAGATGATGATTTATTACTAATTCACAAGACCAACCAGGATTACAACCAACTAAGTTTGCTTTACCATCTTTATCGGAGTCAAAAAGTTGGGCTATTTCTGGATTTTTTAATTGTTCAATATTAGTAATGTTATATTTATCGGCTGTTTTTTTATCAATTTCATATTTTTGTATTCCATCAGGAGTTAATATTCCAACTTTCTCTAATTTTTCTTCACCACCAGAATTTTCAAAGTATTCTTTGTGTTGCGGGTCATAATAAACGGTACTATATTCTAAGTCTCCATTAGCAAGAGAAATATAAATTGGAGGATATTCAATTTGTTTGGGTTCTTCAACTTTATAGCCTAATTTTTCTAGACCTATATTGACAATATAAGTTTGAAATAATTCTTGTATCCAGGTACTATTAGCAGTACGAATAGTAACTGTTTCTGATTGATCGGGAACCGTATTATCAACTTGTTGGCAAGAAGTGAAAATTATTAATATAGAAGTTAGGATTGCTCCTAAAATTATTTTGACGGTTTTATTGTTCATTATTTTTATTTTTAGATTAATAAATTTTTCGGATAACAATTTTGTTCATAATTTGGTTTTTTTTTGCTGGTAATAAACAGATAAATTTATATCAGTTATTAGCTCTCTTTTTTGCTACAAAATATAGAATTTTAATGAGAACTTGCTGATTAAAGATAAAAGTCAAGATAAGATAGTTAAGGTTAGTGAGATTTTTATATTCAATTTGTCTCCTAGTTACTGGCTCTTATTTGCTTCAAAATACTGAATTTTCTGCTCAAATTAAAGAATATTTATTCACAGAAAATAACGTAAATTTTGCCTGTTTTTCCTATCTCGGCATCCCCCCCCATCTCGGCGTCCTACCGACAGCAACCAATTTTTTCAGCAAACCCTAATTACCAAAGAATTAATAATTAAATAATTAAATAACTCAGGTTTAAAGTCTTCCCTTTCAAGGGGAAAAAAATAAATTTTTTCTTTTTATTCAATCCTCTTCCTTTTAGGGAGAGGTAATTATCAATTATCCATTATTGAACTGCTTGTCTAGCTATTTCTAACCAACTATCATATTTTTGTTGATTATTTTTTACCCACTCTTGAGCATGACCTAAAATATCTTCTGGTTTATCTTCACCCTCTTTAATGCGTAAACTTTCAGCATTCATATCTGCAACAGAAATTTCTACTAATTCAAACCACTTTTTCGCAACTGGATTAGCTTCTAGAAATTTTTTATTAGCTACAATACCCTGTTTACTTCTAGGAAAACCCAGATTTTTTCCATCTAATAATGTATCTTTTTCCGTCAAATTTCCCATTTCTTTTGGTAAAGATGTAAAAGGAACTTCTAACCAAATAACATCTTTCTCTGGCTGTAAAACTGCAGATATCCAGTGGGGATTATAAGCATAATAAATAATAGATTCACCTTTATTATAACGAGTAATCGCATCTGCTAAAAGCACTGTATATTGACCTCGATTTTGTTCGACAGTATTTTGTAATTTATAAGCTTCGATTTGATGATCTATCGCCAGTTCACAACCCCAACCAGGATTACAACCAACTAAATTTGCTTTACCATCTTTATCAGAGTCAAAAAGTTGAGCTATTTCTGGATTTTTAAATTGTTCAATATTAGTAATTTTATATTTATCGGCTGTTTTTTTATCAATTTGATATCCTTGCATTCCTGGAGGTACTAAAGTTCCAACTCCCTCTAATTTTTCTTCACCACCAGCATTTTCAAAGAATTTATTGTGCCCTGGTTGATAATAAATAACACTATAGTCTAAGTCTCCATTTGCTACAGAAATATAAAGTGCTGGATAATCAATTTCTTTTGGTTTTTCTATCTGATAACCAAGTTTTTCTAGACCTATATTAACAATATAAGTTTGAAATGATTCTTCTATCCAGTTACTATGAGCTGTCCGAAGAGTTAAAGTTTGGGAATTTTGAACTGGTTGACAGGAGGCAAAAATTATTAAAAAGCTGGTTAAGATTGTTCCTAGAATTATTTTTAGAGATTTTTGTTTCATTTTAGTTTGATTAACAAATTTTACTACTTATTAAATCATAAGCATTTAGGTATTAGCGGTCATCTCATGCTTTGAAATGCTATAGCAAACAGCTTTTTAATAAAAGAAGTAAAGATTTGTCTGATTTTTACTACATTCAATTTTTAATTTAGTAACAGTAAAAATTACAGGTCAATGGCCATTCGCCCATACTGCCAACTTCATCTATAATATTTCCTTCATATATATTTCCTTCATATATACTATACCTTAAATTAATCTTTAGTTAGTTATTATTTTATGTATTGGGGAAATTCTGATATAATAAAAGTTTGGAGTAAAATTTTACAAATACAGTCATGGGCAAAAAATTACAAGTAGTCTTGAATCAAGATGTCAACAAATTAGGAAAATCAGGGGATGTTGTAGACGTAGCTCCTGGTTATGCGCGTAACTATTTGATTCCTAGGAAAATTGCTTTTCGCACTACTCCAGGTGTTCTGAAGCAAGTAGAACGTCGTAAGGAAGAAGAGCGACAAAGACAAATAGAAATTAAGCAAACAGCGACAGCTCAAAAGACTGCTTTGGAAACAGTTGGTCGTTTTAAAATTGCTAAACAAGTAGGTGAAAATGATGCAATTTTTGGTACGGTTACTGATAGAGAATTGGTGGAATTAATTAAGGAAAGTACAGGTCAAGAAATAGATAGACGTGGTGTTACTTTACCAGAAATTAGTAAGGTTGGTTTCTACAAAGCTGAAATTAAACTTCATCCAGAGGTAACTGCTGAAGTGGAGATTCAAGTGGTAGGTAGTTAACAGCTTTTCAGTTATCAGTTATCAGTTATCAGTTATCAGTTAGCCTCCTGGTTCGGAACTGCGCTAACAGCTTTTACGGTTCCCAAAAAATCAGTTATAAGTTATTAGTTGAACTGGAAATATGAATGACTGATATCTGATAGAATAGATATTAAAAATATTTACTTTTGACTGAAAATTTTGACTTTTATTACTCAACTTATAATCATCTATCATCTATACAGATGGCGTGAAAAATCAGTTATTAGTTATTAGTTGAACTCAAAATATAGATAACTGATATCTGATAGAATAGATATTCAAAATATTCGCTTTTTACTAGAAACTATCACTTTTATTACTTAATTATTAATAATCTATACTGCTTGTCATATCTTAGGAAATATCTAGTGTTTAAAGCAAAAAAAATGCGCAAGCAAGTTTTATCCATATATAACTTACGCAAAGATACTAAAAAATACGAACTATAGCTTTTCTACATCAGTCTCGTTCCCTCACCTCATAAGTTAGTTCACCGTAAAAAATTTCATTATCTATGTCAGGACCAGTAAGTTTTTTAACATCTAAACTACCGTCTTCATTGTACAATGCTAACTCATCTTTTTGAGTAATATCCCAAGTACCAGAAAGATTAAAATCTAGATTTCCTGTTACCTCTGAGTACGAAGAATAAAGACGATTAAATGAACTATCACCATATAAGAAAATTCCATCAATTATTTCCAGATCTGATAATTCTTCCCAAGGATCGATCACTCCATTTAAATTATAATCAAACTCTAAAAAATCGCTATTGTAATAGTAAGATAACCAGCGATCGCTCAAGTATGATTCCCAGTCAGTAGGTTCAGGAAAATCTAGACTTTCAACTAACTTATTTGCTATATCTTTATCGTCTTTTAATTTATTAGCAGGTCCCCCCACTAACACTATACCAGTTTCATTATTAAAACCTACAGTATTAACCACATAAAACTTTTCTTGAGGTTGTGAATTTTTGGTAATATAAGTGTTAGTAATTTGATTACCTTTTACATTTGCTTTTCCTTGTGGTTCAAAAGTAACTCCACCAATTTCAGTTTCCTGACTCCAGATATTAGCTAATTCCTGAATAGAACCTGTCAAGTAATTATTACTGACTTCTACATAGATACCTGGATACTCTTTAGAAGTTAAATTCAATTTATTATTATCATATTCTGAAGGTATTTGACCAAACCATCCTTCAGGTATTTCTAAAGAAACTCTATTTTCAAATCCGATTTGTGTACCTGATTCATAAATTATTCCTTCCTGCGGAAAAATTTTATTAACCTTCTCTGAACTGAAACTAAGTTCATAATTTGTTTTAGCTTTGCCAGGAGCAGATACTTCTAAATAATAAGTTCCTGGTTCTAAAATTTCTGTAATTGTTTCTGACTTTTTACCTTTATTTGTAGACTTATCCAAAACTGTTTCGCCGTCTTCATCAATTAATTTTATATGAGAATCTTGCTTCAGTTTATCCAGAGAAATATCTACTTTCCGTTCTTCCTGAATCTCAAAACTATAGACATCTATTTCATCTCTTTTTCCATTTTCTCTGTACCCAATTTTATCCTTAAATTTCACTGTTTTATTAGATAGTTTGCCTAAATTATTAGCTCCTTCTATACTTCTATCATCAGAAATTGTTTCTAAAGTTAAACGATAAGGAGTTTTTGCCGTTCCCACAGCAGATACCCGGAAATAATAATCTCCTGCTTCTAAATATTCAGTAATATTTTCTGATTGTTTACCTTTTTGATTCGACTTTTCTAATACTTTTTTGCCAGTTTCATCAAATAAATTAAGGTTGGCATTTTTCTTCAGTTTATCTAGTTGAATACTTACTTCGGCATTTTCAGATAAACTGAAATTATAGTAGTCATGTTTGTCAGGATTACCATTTTCTTTGTAGCCTATTCTGTCATTTATTCTGATTTTTTCACCAGAAATTATATCTATTTCTGTGGCAGTCTTAAAAGTATCATCTGACTTTTTACCAGCTCTTAACTGGATGTCAATATCAGAGCGATCGCCTGTAATTGAATCAATTTCTAGATTTTTAAAAGTTGCATAATCTGTAGAGATATACTGTAATTCATTTACTTCTAAATCCTGAGAATCAAGCAAATATTCAACAGAGTTTATATAATCATCTGAAGCTAAACTTTGTAGAGAAATATCTGGAGAAGGAGCGGAATAATTAGTCTCATAGTTTGAGGGTGAAAATAAACTATTTGTATCTTCAGCTTCTGTTTCTATAGTGCTGAATAATGAGCTTGATGATGAGTCGATATCCATTGTTTATGCCTCCTGGAATAAAAAAACTAAATTTCAATTAAGTTGGAATTTGTTTGACTGGAGATACACCCACAATGAATACTATAACACAATTATTTTTTATCAGTTTAATACAGAGCTATTTATTGATGTTTTAATGGATTAATAGTAGTGTATAACCCCTATTTTAAATTTTCATTAGAGACTAAAAAAATATAAGATAAAGTATAAATTTTCATGTAAAAATGATGTTAATTCATTGATTAATTTGCACTTCTTATATTCTCCTAGTCGATAGAATACAGAACTTTTTTTGATAAATAAGTGGTATATAGCAATTCTATAGAATTTTTAAATGAGATTTCATCAATGGATAATGGATAATTGATAATTGACATAGCAATCTGCCCTGGTATCTTTACAAATCATTTTTTGTATACCTTTTCGCTTACTGCACTTTGAGCTGGAATTGTAAATACCTGAGCGGCGATCACTATAGTTACCTTTCCCTTTTAGGACTATACTTTATAAAAATTTTTCTTAACATAAAATTTGACAAAATAGACAAGTTATGAAGAAGCCTCTCAAAGGCTAAAATTGGGAAAAAAGTGTATTGAATTAGATATTTTTTTGATAACTGTAGACAGGATTCTTCCTCCCCCTCCTCCCCATTTTCTCTACCCTCCCACAAGGGTTTCAGGAGTTCTTGATAAGGGATAGCTAAAAGGCGAGAGGATTGACTAAAAGGAAAAAATTTATTTCTCTTGGTCGATTGGATATAGTGTGCTTCGGTTCTCGACTGCTCTTTCAATTTGAAAGAAGAGACTAATAAAGCTGAATTATTCAATTATTAATTATTCCGTAAATCTAGATAGAGGTTTTTTCTAATAAAAAAATTCTGTATTGATTAGGATTTTTCCTTGTAGAAAATTACTATTTAATCCTGTTTTTCCTTCTTTACTATTCCCTGTTCCCTATTCCCTATTCCCTATTCCCTTTTTAATTAAATAAATGCAAAGCGATCGCCTACCTCCCCAAAATATTGAAGCAGAAGAAGCTATTTTAGGTGGTATTCTGCTGGACCCAGAAGCTATTAATCGAGTCACAGAATTATTACGCCCGGATTTTTTTGCTATTCAAGCTCATCAAATTATTTATAAAGCAATGTGGCAACTTTATAATCAGGGCAAACCTACAGATTTAATGACTGTTACCAGTTTCCTTACTGATAATAATCAGTTGGAAAAAATTGGCGGACAAGTCAAAATTGTTCAACTATTAGAACGAACTATTTCGGCAGTTAATATCGACCAATATGCAGCTTTAGTTGTTGATAAATATATTCGACGGAAATTAATCCAAGCTGGAAATGAAATTTTTGATTTAGGATTTAAAACTGCGACTGAATTAGAAACTATTCTTGACCAAGCAGAACAAAAAATATTTGCTCTAACTCAGGATAAACCACAACAAGATTTAGTTCCTATTTCTGAGACTTTAATTGATACTTTTCAGGAAATTGAAGATAGAAATGAGGGGGTTGCTTTACCTGGTTTGGCTTGTGGTTTTTATGATTTAGATGCAATGACTGGAGGTTTTCAAAGGTCGGATTTAATTATTGTCGCGGGTAGACCTTCGATGGGAAAATGTGCTAGTTATGATACTTTGGTTTTGCAAAAAGATGGTAGTTTAATTACTTTGGCGGAGGTTTATCAAAGGCAAGAAATAGAGTTATTAACTTTGGGAAAAAATAGAAGGTTTTATCTGACTAAACCTAGTGCTTTTGTTGATGATGGAATTAAACCTCTATTTAGAGTTACGACAAAATTAGGAAGATTTGTTGAAACAACAATTACTCATCCTTTTTTGACGGTTGATGGTTGGAAAACTTTGGCAAAATTGCGGGTAGGAGAAAAAATAGCCGTACCCGGTCGGTTAGATATTTTTGGAAATGAAACTATTCCAGAAAGTGAATTTTCTTCTCTGATTGATTCTGAAAATTTATGTCTTTTTCCTCTGGTTTTTAAATTGGAAAAGTCGCAGTTAGCTTTATTTATTAAATATCTATTTTCTTCGGATGGATGGGTGAAAATATCTGAAAGTGGAGAAGTATGTTTTGGTTATTCTGTTGTTAGTGAAAAGTTGGTTAGGCAAGTACAACATATTTTGCTGAGATTTGGAATTGTTGGTGGTATTGAAAAAGTTGAAGAGAAGAAAAGTGGAAAAATAAAGGTTGATAAAAGTTTATGGTATTTGACTATTACTGATGCTTTATCTCAGAAAAACTTTATTACAGATATTGGTAGTTTTAATTCTCAAAAATTCGATTTGGCTAAACCGGATAACTTCTCTCTTCAGAAATTAGAAAATTGGGAAATTCTCTGGAATGAATTGGTTAGTCTAATGGCAAGTTTTGCCAAATCAAAACATCAGTCATTGAATAGTAAAACTCTCAAAATAACTTCTGATAAAAATTCTGATAATTTAACGACTACTAATACTATCTCTGGCAACTTTCCATATCTAAGTCTAGATTTCGATACCGAAATATTCGA
>NZ_JAYKGW010000135.1:0-43713 GCF_035285525.1 Okeania sp.
CTAACCTTGATTGAATAAAAAGTCATGCATATAGGCGATAAACACCAGGTAATATCTATCATATCACAATTTGCTTGAGGATGCAACCTCTTTTCTATATGAAATTTTTTCAGGAGCTTCAGAAAATAAAAATGTGGGAATTTCCTATTGAGAGGGTATAAATGGAAAACTTTAATAATGTTTAATAATGGGAAAAATCTGGTTGCTTTAGAAAATCAAGTTTACCATCAGATCAGAAAAGAGCAAAAACTCCTAGCCAAATTATTAATTATTAATTATCAAAGGTTCCTCTAATTTTTGCTTACTATTAGCTACTAACTTACTTAAATATTCCCGTAAATATTCTGCTTGTTCATAATTTAACTCATATTTACTATCCTCAATTTTCTGAGAAAAAAGAGGCTTTCTTTTCAAAATTTGATAATCATCATTTTGTCGAGAAACTTCAGTGAATAAAATAAAATCTTCCGGCTCCGGAATTAAACCATCAGGCAATTTCCCTGCTAAAATAGTCTGGATTTTTTCTTTGCAACCACGAGTATTTATCCCTCGTTTTTCTAATAGTTGAAAAACTTCTTTTACAGATAAAGGATAATCTGAAAAAACTTCCATTATTTCCCAAATTAAAAAATAATCATTGTATTGTTCTTGAGATATATCTACAATTTTTGGATAGAGAGTTAAAGTAGCTAAACCATAAGCAACTCTACCAATAGTTCGTTTAATTTCTGCCATTTCAGATAAAGAATTATTGGCTTCTAACTCTTGATTTTCTAGCTCAACTTTGGCATCTTGTATAATAATTGCATTCGACAATTTTTGACGTAACCATTTAGCGATCGCTCCCCAACAACCACTTCCTCCAGTACAAATAGCACGGTTAATTCCTACTGGAGATATTCCTACTTTACTGAAAAAACTATTCAACTCTTGATTCAATTGTTGAACAAAAGGTTCTAAGACTTTAGTGTTCAAATCTTTTTCTTGTAAATATTTAATCTGATCATCTATATTCACAGTAAATTCTTTTTCGGCAGGCAAAATTACTTTTAAATTATGAGCTGTTACTAATAATTCTTGTCTATAAGATGAACTGTGTAACCACTGTTGTAGTTGATATCTAATTAACAAATCTGGATATCCTGGTCGTGGCCAGACTTGACCTAATTCTGACTGATTCTTTTCATTATTAGGTAAATTTTCTATTGTATCATCTTTTAGTAAAAGTTGACAAATAATATCTTGATCTAAAGCATTGCCTCCATAAGCAAAACTATGACAATGGAAATTAGAGTAAGTTAAATTTTGCCCATTTTCTGGTAAGGTCACTAAGGTCAATTCTGTTGTCGTTGCTCCTACATTAATAATTAAAATTCTCTCCCGTCTAGATTTGGTAATGGCATAATTTTCTGTATTTTCTGTTACTAAATTTAATTCTGTTAAAGCTGTAGCGATCGCTTCTTCAATTACAATTACTTGATTGACATTTTTCACTAAACCTGCTTCTAAAACTGCTTCTCGTAGATTAAAGCGATAAGCTTCTGACCAACTAGCAGGAGAACCCATAATTACAGATTTTAATTCTGCCATAGCTGAGACAAAAGTTTTATGTTCCAACCCCACCGCACCACAAATATAATCATTAATAATAATCTTTGTCTTAGTTTCTTTCTCAATCATAGAAGTCAAGTTCGGGAAATTATTTGGAGGGCGAAAAGTCTTCAATAAAGTTACTAATCCCTGTTTAACTAAGCTTAAAGGAATTTGATGTTGTTCAGACCATTGTAAAATAGGTTCATGGGAGATTGTTGGAGAAAAATTAGGAGCTAGGAGAAAAGTTCCTTCTGGTTTACCTAGTAACTTTTGTTTTTTAAGTTTAATTGAAATGTAAGGTATGGCAACTTTTAAACTAGGCTTAAAGTTTTCTAGTAATAAAGATTTTTGTTGTAAATTTTCAACATAAATAATTGATGGTAGTCTATATATTTTTTTGGTAGAATTAAAACCATTTTTAACTGTTTTGGTAGAGAGAATAAACTCTTGATTAATTTTAATAATATCTAATTCTGGTTTAACTTTTACTAGCTCCCAATAAAGAGGATAAATTTTGCCACTACTGTGATTAAATAATACTGCGGAAATTCCAGTAGTACCAAAGTCAATTCCTAAATGCCATGATAAACTTGTTTGTGTTGTATCTGTTTCCATTTTTAATCGGCTCAATTTTTCTTTTCAGAATTTGATAAATTTTGAATTAGGTTTTCTAGGGCTAAAAATTCTTCATTATCTATTTCTGTCAATTCTTCTTCTTCTTCGGTTGTATTTTTTAAGCTATCTAAAATATCATCTAGAGTCATTTCATTTTCTGTATTTTCTTCTGAACTAGAGATATTTTCCTGGTTACTTGTAGTTAATTTTTGGGAAATATCATCAACATCCCTAAATAAATCTTCCAAGTTAGTTGATTCTGGTTCAGAAGTAATAACCAAACTATTATCAGAAAATTCATAATTATTTTCTGTTAAATCTTGCTCCTGGTCTTCTACTATTTGCAATTCAGTTGTATCTGAATTATCTATTGATTCATCTACATTAATTTCTTCTAAACTTTCTAAATCAGAAGACAAATATTCTAGGGTTTTAGTATCTAATAATAGTTCATTAAGTTTTCTATCAGGTCCTTCTGGTAAAAGACTTTGTGTCAAAGGTTCCTTAGTATACTTAATATATCTATCTGGTTCTAATTTCTCTATTGAGTTAGTGAGACTTTGTTGATTTTTGCTATTAGTAACTATTTGCTTAGTTAATCCTTTATCGACCTCTAGATCTCCAAATAAATTGCTCAGAGATTCTAGCATTTCCGGACTTTCTACATTTTCTACATTTTCTGATGTACCTAACTGTAATTCTGGAGTTATTGGTACTTGATCTTCTGTTGTAAAAATTTGATTCTGAGAGTTATGGTTATCAGTATAATTATCTTCAAAAGTGGGAGGTGCTAACTGAGATAAGATTTCATTTCCCTCACTTTTCTCTTTTTCCTGCTGGTTGCTTTTAAGTATTTCTAAATCTTGGTTTTGATCGATATTAAATTGAGGTTCGAGGGAAGATTCTTGATGATCTAACTTATCTGCTAGGATAAATTTTTTTTCTGTTTTTGTGATTGTTGATTCTGAAGCTTGTTTTTTGACAAACTCATAACCTGGATAAGGTAATGCAAATTGATTTACCGGTTCTTGTGATTCATCAATTTGAGGAGATAACCTTTGAATTTGTAAATTTTCATCAGTAATATTATCTTCTACATCATTTTCTTCTTCTTCACTATTTGAACCATCAATAAATGAACTTTCAATATGAGAAACTTTCTCTTGTTTATGCTCGGAAATTTTCAGAACTCTAGAAGTTTCAGTATTAATACTTTGACTAAAAGATGAATGCTGAATAGTCAACTTAGATAAATGTTCCAATAATGCTTCTTTAACTGGACTCAATAAAGCTTGAGAAAATTCAGAAATAATCTGGTCTTGTTTACTGTATTGTTGAGCTAAACTATAACTTTCTTGTCGGCGCTGCTCAAGTTGTCTAATTTCTTCTTCGAGAGCTTGTCGTTTTTGTTTGAGTATTTTGAAGTCTTCTCGTAGATACTGATTAATAGTGGCAAAAAACTCTTCTATTTGTTGTGGATTTTGTTTAATCTGAAGGTCAATAGTGTTTTCTGAAGTTAAAGATTGGTCAGCAGAAAATAAGTTAAGATTAGAAGTTTTATCTACATCCTGAGCCAAATAATCTAACATTTCCTGTAAGATTTTTCTGGCTCTTTTTAGTGTTTCTACGAGAATTTCAGGAGAACTTTGGTTACTAGAATCATTGAGTACCTCATCTATCTCCTTGATTATTACTTGAATTGTGTTATTATTTTGCTTCTTCAAGAATACCACCTCTCTTAGTCATCTATGGATAATGGATAATTGTTAATGGATAATTGTTAATGGATAATTAGAGATATAGCAATCATATTTTATTCGTGTCAAAAATCTTGCTAATTTTTGGTATGGAGTTGGGAAGGCAATGGTTCATGGGTAAAAGTTTTGGTCTTGATTTCTCGTTTTTGAATTGTTACAACCAATGGGCAGATTGCTATATATAGTAATAAGGATAGGGAGTAAGGAGTAGGGAGTAGGGAGTAGTTAAGAGTTAGGAGAAGCGGGAAGTTCTAGAAGAGGTGGTCATGTCCTATCCACCTTTAGTTTTTCTGTCATAATGACCCCAAAATCTTCACTTTTTCCCCTCCATCAACTAAAAAGCTGGTGACTTTTAGAGTTCCCGATAAATCAACACCTAAAATTTTTCAAACCTCTATGTCTAAATGGTTTGATATTTAATCATCAGAGCAATAATGATAAGTATGTAGGTAGGAAAAAAATAAGTATGTCACAAAAACAGAACTCAAGCCATGTGAACCCAGAAACCCGGTACGAGGGTAGATTATTGCTGCTCAAAACAATGATTTATCGTAGAAACCGGGTTCCTCCCGTGTAAGTCCTAAAAAAGTAAAGTGGCTCTGAAACTTATTCCCTTTTACGTCCTATTTACCTTATACTTTATGCCTCTTACCTTCATAAATACGATAAATTTTAACGCCTATCTACATTATTAGTTAAAATAATTAGGCTTAAGCGACAAGAAAACAGTATCATTACTCTCATAGCTAAAATTATATTCTAAGCTAAATGCCGATCACTATAATATAACCAGATTTGGTTTACCACATAATATATTTATAGTCAAGTTGGTTGCTGAAAATAACAATGAGAATAAACTCTACAGTTGTATCAACCTGAAATAATGGCTTTGAGTGATTAGTTATTATAGATTTGCCTAGTATTGCTAATCATGTACATCCATATGCTAAACGAGAAATCTCAAAAAACTTATTTTAATTATTTAAAATTTACCAAAAAATCAGGTCTAAAGCCTCCCCTTTTAAGGGGATAAAAAAGTAGTCGAGAGATGGATGGGTTCCCTAACCATATCTAATAGACCAAGAGAAATATTTAACTCATCAGCATTTCAAGCCTACGACCTGAGTCGGAGGTTCACTGATAACTGATAACTGAAATGACCTCCAGGCTAAATCTCCTGCCCTAATTAGTAAAACATATAATCTCATGGAAGATAGGCAAGCTCAAGACACCCAGTCAAATATTAAACAATTAATGCTGTCCACCCCATTTTTTGACGGCTTACCAGGAGAGGCATTAGAAAAAGCAATAATTCATTTAGTTAGCCGTCAACATCCACCAAACCAGGTGATCCTATTGGAAAATGATTGGGGTACTTCAGTATACTTCATTTTAGATGGATGGGTAAAAATTCGTACCTATAATTTAGATGGTAAAGAAGTAACATTGAATATTCTGGGCAAAGGAGAAGTATTTGGAGAAATGGCAGCTTTAGATGAAGTACCTCGCTCTACTGATGTAATTACTTTAGCTCCTACTTTAATTGGTAATATGCCAGCTCAAGATTTTGCCCATCTTATTCAGACTGAACCCATAGCAGGAATTAGATTAGCTCAATTAATGGCCAGACGTTTACGACAGGTAAATCGACGACTCAGATTACGAGAAGCAGATGCTCAAGCAAGAGTTGCAGATATTTTACTCTTTCTTGCAGAAAGCCAAGGTATAGCTTCTCCAGATGGAATAGAAATTCCTAATTTGCCTCATAGAGAATTAAGTAGTTTGAGTGGTTTGGCTAGAGAAACTGTAACTAGAGTCTTAAGTAAATTAGAGAAAAAATTATTAATTAAGCGCGATCGCGACACTTTATGTATTCCCGATGTTATCTCTTTAGAACGTACACTTGTTTAAATAATTGATAATTAATAATTAATCATTAATAATTAATAATTGAATTTTTAATCTAAACCAAATCTGTGAAAACAACTTCAGACGACAAACAACCATCAAGTTATAGAGAAGATAAACCGATCGCTCTAGTAGAAACAGCTTTTTTGGCCAGTACCGCCAGCCTGATTTGGTTTATCAACTATTATTTTCCCATAGGACCGTTATTAAAGATTTTTTTTCCCATACCAATTGCTTTACTTTACTTAAGATGGGGAAATCGTGCATCTTGGATGGGTGCAACAGTATCAGGATTACTTTTATCTGTGCTTATGGGGCCAACTCGTAGTATTTTATTTGTAATTCCTTTTGCTTTAATGGGGGTAATGTTAGGAGCGGTGTGGAAGCGAAGGGGAAGTTGGTTAGTTTCTATTGGTTTAGGTTCTCTTCTTGGTTCTGTTGGTTTCTTTTTTCGACTTTGGTTACTTTCGATTTTGTTAGGGCGAGATTTATGGATATATTTAACTACACAAGTTACAGAATTATTAGAATGGGGATTTATTAAATTAGGGTTATTAGCTCAACCAAATTTAGTATTAGTTCAAGTGATGGCTTTAATCGTGGTTTTGGTGAATAATATTATCTATTTGTTTGTTGTTCATTTGGTGGCTTTATTGTTACTAGACAGGATAGGAAATTCTATTCCTAGACCTCCTAAATGGGTACAAGTTTTGCTGGATTATGATTAGCTAGGTTTAATTATTAATTATTTAGTCTAGCTGCTTCTAAAATCAAACGTTGTTCGGCACGAGCGATCGCTTGATAAGTTTGTTGAACAGCATTTATATTAACAGAAATAGAAGTAATTCCCCACCGAACTAAATCATCTATTATTTCTGGATATAAAGCAGGAGCATCACCGCAAATAGAACAAGGAATACCAGCAATTTTTGCTTGAGAAATTAATTTTTGGATTGCTCTCATTACTGCTGGATGACGAGCGTCAAAAACATTTTTAATTTCTTCTTTTTCTCGGTCTATTCCTAATAGTAATTGTGTTAAATCATTAGTGCCAATAGCAATACCTTGTACACCTGCTTTTACATATTCAGGTAATAAGAATAAAACTGATGGTACTTCTGCCATAATCCAAATTTGAAAATGATTTGGTTTATCTTTCCATTTGGTTTCAATTTGATTTCTACAAAATTGAAATTCTTCTACAGAACGTACATAAGGTAAAATTAAATTGACATTATTATAACCTAATTTATGTACTTTAGATAAGATATTTATTTCTAAATCTAGTAAACTTGGTTCTAGCATATAACTAAATGTGCCATGCTTCCCTAATATAGGATTATAATAATTAGTTTGGTCAGACAAATTTAATTCTTGATTGAGATTTTGGGGATGAATATTTTGGCTAAACTGATTATCTTGATTTCTAGAATAATTAGAATTAAAGAGTACCAAATCAAGGGAACGATAAAAAACTGGTTTGGGAGCAAAAGCAGCAGCAAATTTAGTTAGATGCTGTACCATTAAATCTATTAATTCTGATTGACGACCTTTTTCTATCCACCATAAAGGATGATGATTTTCTAATAGTTCAATTGCCATTAATTCTGACCGTAATAATCCTACTCCATCTATGGGTAAATTTTGCGCTTTTTTAATTGAATTAATTTGACTAATATTCACAAATAATTTACTGCCAATGGGAAAAAAGTTTTGAGAATGAAGAGAATTTTTCCCTACTTCTATATCCAATGTTTGAGGATGATTTCTTTGTTCTTTTATCAGATGTACTTCTCCATTATTGCCATTAACTAATAAATAATTACCTGTTTTAATTATCTGAGTAGAATTAGCAGCTCCCACAATGGCAGGAATCCCAATTTCTCTGGCTAAAATTGCACCATGACTGGTAATACCACCTTGTTCAGAAATAATTCCAGCAGCATTTTTTAATAATGGCAAATAACTAGGAATAACTGCCGAAACAACTAAAATTGCTCCTTGAGGAATTTCTTTTAATTGTGGAATTAAACCCTGAATAACGATAGCTTTACCTGTTACTTTTCCGGCTGATGTACCGATACCTTTAATAATAGAAATATCACTATTTTCAAGAGATTGTTTTTTTGATTCTGTTGTCGAATTAGATAAATTTTCTAAATTTTTATGGTCTTTTTGTAGTTTCAGAAAATCCGTAATTAATAATTGAGGTTCAGCATCATTATCTGTTTTAAATAAACTCCATTTCAAAGAAAAATCAATCGGGAAATTATTGCTTATTTTCTGAGTTAATTCCAATAACAATTCGAGATAATTATCTCCTAAAACAAACTCTTTTTGTAGATTTTCTGGCAAAGAAAAAACTTGCAGTGCTGGTAAATTATCAGAAATAGGTATTTGAGGATGATAAACTTCTTGCCAGATATTAGTATAGCTTACTTTCATAATAGCTTGATCGAGGTTATAAGCTATAACTTTATTCCCTAATTTTTTGTCTTTTACAGTATGATTTTCCCCAGAAATTAGATAACAGTCCGGAATAACTTTCCCCAGTTCCATAGATATTCCTAAACCATAAGTTGCCTTAATTTCCCAATAATTATCTGCCCAAACTTGAATCGTTCCTGAAGCGATCGCTGACTGTAAAGGTTGTACTAAAATTACTGGGCGAAGTTGTTGAATATAAACTTGGTGACTATGCCAATATAATAAACTTTTAGCCTTAAAAAATTCTGACCATACTTGTTTAATTGCTAGAGTAAATTCTTCTGATTTAGCTTGACAAATTGTTAATTCTAATATTCCAAAAGTTTCCAAATTAGGAGAAGCTAAATAAGGCTGAAAAATTAAGACTTGGGTATTAAGATTATTAATTGCAGATGTTAAAGATGCGACTAAATCAAGTGGTAAATTAGTATCAAAAATATAGTTATTAATTAATTGAGAAATCTGTTGTAATTGCTGATAGTCATTAATATTAAAATGTAAAGAAGAATTTGGAAAATCAGCTAATAAAGGATCTAACCAATCAATATGTTCTAAAAATTCCCATAAACTATTTGCGGGCATGACAAAACCGGGGTTAACTGGATAACCTTTTTCCATCAGGTTAGCTAAATAAACAGCTTTTTCCCCTACTATTTCCTGGTCTGATGATTGTAGTTGATTTAGCCAGTAAAAATTATACACAAGACCATCACTTTGCTTTTCAGTTATTAGTTATCAAAAAGTCTATGCTTTATCAAGGTTTTTCTTAATATAAAACTTGAGCAAAAAAGCCAAGTGTTAATTAAGGTGGGAGGGTCAATTAGTATATAAATCAATAGCAAATTTTGACGAACTATAGTAATCCTAAATAGGTTTTAATATCAAATCCTTTGGCAATGGAAATCTTATTAGAAACCGGTTTTATTGGAGACAAATATTAGTAATAGTGGGATGATGATTCCCGAAAAATTATATAAGTCCGGTTTCTATACTTTTCTACACTGATGCTACCAGATTTGATATAAAATTTTACCAAAAAATTATTAAGGTATAAAGCCTCTCTATTCATAGAGCAAAAGAGGTAATTATGTAAGCATTTATTGTGGAATGCTTAGATAATTACTAATTGTTAATTATTGAAAATAATAGCTTCTAAAAACCGACTGGATCAACTATTCCACTACTGCAAGAACTTCCACTTCTTGGCACCAAAACATCTGCTAATTTTTCCCCAAGTAAAGGTCTGCGCATTTTAATTTGCAGTTCAGTAATTAACCCATCATTACAGCTAATCTTCACACTTTCTCCTGCACCTTTTCCAAAAGAATTATCAAAAGCTGTTTCAATTTGAGAACGAGTAATTCTTTTGCCAATATTTGCTGCAAATAAGTCTTGTACTTTTGAAGTATTAACATCATTCAATAAATCTATAGAAATGTCATAGTAAGTATCCTCATTTCGACCATCGCAAGTACCATGTTTAATCCATTCATGACGATGTAAATAAGACTGCTTACCAGGCATAACTATTTCTAATTCAGAAGTAGTTTCTTCATCCAAATTTAAACTTGGTAAATCATCCCAATTTCTATATTTAGAATCATTGATATCTTGATAAGAAACCCCACAATAGTTAATTCTATCAGGCCATAAACCATGTAAAGTAAAATTAGTTGCATCAAAGCGGTCTTCAGTTTGGGAAATACATTCTATTTTGTCTTGCTTTCCCTGACAAAAACTGGGTTGCCAACTAATAGCAAGTACATACTCTTCTGCACAACCTTGAGGAGGACAACTTGCTACAATTTTGTTTTCTTCTGTTATGATTATCTCTTGATAGCTACTTTCTTGTGCTTCGCTATTTTGAGTTTCATTGCTACTTTTCATAGTAGGATTAAATTGACCACAGTTTTTGTTAATCCATTTATTTTGGTTGCCTACTTTGATAGAAATATAATCTCCAGATTCTTTATTTAGTCCGAGAGCTTGGTAAACTTTTCCTGGTTCCAAAGTCACAGGTTCACTTTTCTTTTTGATGCTAGTATAAGCTTCACAATTATTCATGGTAAAATCTCCAGGAAGATTGTAGAAAGCCAAAGCTGGACTTTGGCAAAGGAGGAAAAAAGATAACAAGAATGTGATGATTAGTCTCACGACATCTCCTTTTTTATTGTTGTTGTACAACTACTATAACAATCCCAAATAAGTTGTAATATTTTTTTCTCACAAATTATTTCTTATGACTATATTTGAATACTTTACAGTAAGTCTGTGATTAGCCTTATGAAATTATTCTTAAAATTAATCCTGTTCCCTAAAAGCAATAAAATAATGAACCTCGACAAATAAATAGGGTTTGCTAATTAAATTATAGAAGGATTAATAAATAAAGGTTTAATGAGCTGTTGGAATTGTCAAATTATTTTAGGCATCTTGCCCGGGATAGATGTACCTCACGGGCAACAAAAAACGTTATAACTGAAATTAGGTTTGATCTTCAGAAATAGTAATCAGTTGATCTTTAGAAGTTAGAGTAAATTCAGTATCTAAACTAGGAGCTAGATAAATACCAAAATTATTCTCTTTATCTTGAGCTTGAGAATCTATTCTCACACCCAGACAAATTTCATCACGAGATTGAGCTGCAAATACACAGTCAGCAAAAGATAATTTACCAAGTTTTTGAGGAGGAAAAAAAAGCTCTATTGGTTTAATATACATTTCGCTACCGTCTGCCGAAAATAAATTATTGTAGACTTTCATTACATTGGGTTCTTGAGACACCTGAGCTAATATTTTCGAGACAAATTGATCTGATAGTAAGAAGTCTTGAACCCCCGCTTTAACCACTAAATCAGTTTCTTCTGAATCAGCAAGTTCTACTACTAATTCAGTATTAACCTTATTTCCAGTTTCCTGCTCATATTCTCGGAATATTTGCTTAATTTCTAATAATATAGTCAGAGTTCTAGCATCAATTTCTTCTAGATTTTTACCTTTAATAGACAAAATAGAAATACTGTCATACCTATGTAGTTCTAGACTTTTAAGTTCTGCAATAGCATCTACATTAATAACCTCAAATTCCATCGAAACTTCAGGATAAGCTTGACTAATTTCATAAAACTTAGCTTTAATTTCCGGTGTGAATTGATGAGTAACTAAATTAACTTCTGAACCTGGAAGTACATATTTAGCATATTCTCGAAGACAAGTTGCAGTTTTTGAGTTCCAACCAATAATTAAATGTTTTTCAGTTTCTCCGTCAAAAGTTTTTCTGAAGTCACCATAACCTAATACTTTAGGTTTAGCTAAAGGTCTTTTGGAAAGTTGAATTTTTGAATCATCTTCTGCCAAAATAATTACTTCTTCAGTATCTGTTAACCGATAATTACTATCTGGTTTGATAACTACATCCCCATTTCTAGTGCGCACACCCAAAGGAATACTTTGATTAAAACGAAATGGTAATTTACCAAAAGTTAGATTTTGCCAACCACCTTCAGGACGGTAAAAATAAACTTCATTTCCAGCAAAACCAACTAAATTTAAGTATACTTTTGCTAACCCTATAGAACGTGAAGTTTGAACTAAAATTCTGGCTAAAATATCAGCTTCATTTAGAGTTGTTACAGCTTCAGGAGCAATACTTTTCGCTAAAGTTCGATATTTGTTTGAGTGAATTTCAGCGATTATTGGTGGTAAATCTTTCTTCTTTTCATTAGCTGCTACCGTAGCTAAAATTGCTTTCACAACTCTAGCATCCGATAACTTTCTCACATCTTCTTCATCTATTCCTTTGGCATCATTTAAAATAACTACCGACTTAGCAACTTTAACTCCAACTTTATTCAGGTTATTAATATTTGTTACTACTCCATTACGAGTAACTATCCTAGTAGTTTTTAAATCTCCTAATTTCTCCCGGAGGAAATCATCCATATCTTCTTTATCTCGTTCTGATAAAATGACAATTGCCGCATCAGATTCTGATTCATTTCCTATTACTAACTCAGTAATAAGATCGACAATTCTATCACTAAAACCTAAGATTAAAGTATGGTTTTTTTCCACTACTAAACTTTTACCTTTCTTCAACAAAGTTAGTTGTGCTTCAAATTCTTGGGTAATAAAAGCCACTAAACTAGAGAAAAGTACTAAACCCAGAAAAATCGTTAATATCCCTACAGCTTTAGTAGCAAAATTTGCGTCGTCTCCCGTCTCTCCCAGACCAATGAGTTGTATAAATACATCCCAAAGCACATCCGTTTTTTCTTCATTTGGAAAAATCAACTCAGAGAGGAAGCGTATAATTGTCATTACGACAAATGCCCCAAAAAAAGCTGATACTAATCCCAAAAATACAGATAAACCGCCCTTTGACATAAAGTTGTCAAATCTATACTTAAACTTTTCTTGCCAAGAAAATTTACTTTGAGCAGACATAGATTTTTTCTTCAAACTAATATTAAGTTTATGCTAAACTATTAATTTACATTCAGAGTCACTTATAAGATTATAATCTTATACGTCAAGGGTTTTCTAACTATTTGACTTCCTCTTAACACACCTTTAATTTTTCTTTTTCTTAATGGTGAGTGTTTCAAAGCGATCGCTCTATTTAGGGTTTGCAGAAAAAGCCTTTTTAAGGAGATGGGGTCATTTCAGTTATTAAGTTATCAGTTATCAGTAGAGAGTGAACCTCCGAATTTAGTCGGAGGCTTGAAATAAGTTAAAATTCTTTCATCCCCTTAAAAGGGGTGATGGGGCAATTAAGAAGTACAGATATTAATAATTAAATATTTGGTTTCACGAGCATCTTGTTCCCTTGGATGTACCTCAAACCTAGTGGAATCTTCTTTAAATCTAAAAAGAATGAAAAATAAAGATGTTAGAGTTTTTAGGTAGAGAAAAAGTACCAACTTTTCGGTGAAAAAAAATCCTCAAGTGAGTATTTTAGGGTAACGTAAGGAAGAAAAATTAAGGGGCTATTAATAAACAACTATCTCTTCTACAATTTCCTCTTAATCTTGATTCTTAACTGCTCCCTACTTGCTAATCCCTACCTCAACAAAAAGAAAAATAACTATACTTAATAATTTTAATAATTGCTATATTTAAAGTAAAATTATTGTTCTATATCACTAAATTTTGTAATTGTCAATAAAAAGTATTTATAATTTTAAATTATGGAATGGCAAGAAAATTCTGGTAATTGGGTATTAATACCTCCCCGCCCCCAAGCAATCATACATTTTTTAGGTGGAGCATTTGTGGCGACTGCACCCCATGTTACTTATCGGTCCTTATTGGAAGTTCTGGCAAATCAAGGCTATGCAGTCATAACTACTCCTTTTATCAATACCTTAGATCACTTAGAAATAGCTCAAAATATTCTTAGGGATTTTGATAGTTGTCTCGATCGACTATATATAAGTGGAATACTCAAAAAAAAATCTTTACCCATATATGGAATTGGCCATAGTATGGGATGTAAATTACATCTTCTTATAGGTAGTTCATTTTCCATAGAAAGAGCAGGCAATATTCTCATATCTTTCAATAATTCTACAGTTCGTGATGCCATACCCTTGGCCGAACAAATATCTTCTGTCGTGAATGTAGAGTTTACTCCGTCTCCAAAAGAAACAAATAGCCTAATTCAAAAATACTATAAAATTCGGCGCAACTTATTGATTAAATTTAATAATGATGATCAAGATCAAACTCTTCGTTTGAACGATCTATTACGACTACGTTTTCCCAATATGGTTACAGTTAAGAAATTAAAAGGAAACCATTTAACACCTTTAGGTCAAGACTTAAGTTGGTCTGTAGGAAAAGTATATACTCCCATAGACGCGATTGGTCAATGGTTCAAACAAGAGATTTATCGGGACTTAAATCAACTGAAACGTGAAATTTTACTTTGGCTAAATCCATTTAAGAATGGAGTAGGGAGTAGGGATTAATAAGAAAAAGTTGATAATTTCTGGATAAGATTGGAGATATATAATAGTAGCATGCAATTAATTTTACTGGTATTTATACAATTAATTTTGTATAAGCACTTAAGAAATAAAATCAATTATTTCCCACCCAAATCCTATTATCAAAACTCAAACTTTATCAAAATCAGAATTTTCATTTTTAACTTGGGGATATAACCAATAATTTTTAACAATTAACAAACAGTTACGACGATCGGAGGTACGAGTATAACTAACATGGTCTGCTATTGCATACATAAGTTTTATACCTCGTCCACCAGGAGAAAAGATATCTGGTTCTGGTTGTCCTTTGAACCATTCTGTCATGTCAAAAGGCGGACCATAATCCCAAATTCTAATTTCTAAATGGTTAGAATACATTCTAACTTCAATATCTATAGGTGTATCTCTGGGCAAATATTTATGAGCATGGCGAATTGCATTAGTAAAACCTTCTGCTAAAGCTAGTTCACACTGCAACCAAACTGTCTTAGGAATTGGTGCTTGATGCAATTCCTCAAACCATGACAAAACTCTGTCATTTTCTCCCAAGTCTGAATGAACTCGCAAATCAGATTCGTGATACTTTGGTAATTTATCAGGGCTTTTCACGTTAGTCACACTTCACTTCTTAAATTATTTTAGATAATATTTCAGGTATATTCTAGGTTATATTATGGAGTATATGTATAAAGTTTATGTAAATAGGGTTTGCTGAATAAATCTTTTGGTTGAGACAGGGAGTAGGAAGTAGTTAAGAATCAAAAAGAATGGGAAATTTTATAGGAGGTTGATCCTTGATTATATCCCCTTAATTTTTCTCCTATAATTACTCTAAAATACCCACTTGAGGAGCTTTTCGGTTGAAAAGCTAGGACTTTTTCCTAGTCTAGAAAGGTTAAAACCTTTATCTGTCAATTTTTTTAAGTGTAATCAGCAAACCCTAAATAATAAAAATTATAAACTCCTAATAGTCTACTCACTATTATGTGGGCTTGAGCTGAAATACTGAATCGTTTAACTAAGTCCATGATATATAAAGTTTTAGTAATTGATGATGATACTGCCATTCAAGAATTGCTGAGAAGAGTTCTGCAAAAACAGGGTTATGAAGTGACAGTAGCAAGTGATGGTGAAGAAGGTTTGGAAAAAGCAAAACTCCTACAACCTGCTTTGATTATTTGTGACTGGGTAATGCCACGACTTACGGGAATCGAAGTATGCCGTAAAGTTAAAGCTAATCCTACTTTGTCCACTACTTTCTTTATTTTGTTAACTTCTTTAGGAACGGTTCAGAATAGAGTCAAAGGTCTGGATGCTGGTGCGGATGACTTTATTTCTAAACCTATAGAAATGAATGAACTGAAGGCTAGAGTCAGAGCTGGACTAAGACTACATCAGCTTTCTCAAGACTTACAGACTCAAAAGCAACTACTAGAAAAAGAATTAGCTGAAGCTGCTGACTATGTACGTTCTCTCCTACCAGAGTCTATAACAGAACCAGTAAAAATTGAATCCCTGTTTATTCCTTCTCGGCAGTTAGGAGGAGACTGTTTTGATTATTATTGGTTAGATGAAAATTACTTAGCTATATATTTATTAGATGTTGCAGGTCATGGTTTACGAGCTGCACTTCCTTCGGTTTCGGTCTTGAATTTGTTGAGGTCAAAGGCCATACCTCATATCAATTATCATCAACCTAGTGATGTACTTAGAGCTTTAAATAATACTTATCAGATAACTAATGAAAATGATAAATATTTTACTATTTGGTATGGTGTGTATAATCGTTCTCAAGGTCAATTAATTTATTCTAGTGCGGGTCATCCACCAGCTATTTTAGTTTCGGGTAATGGTGAGCTTACTCAAGCTAATAAATTGAAAACTCTGGGAATGCCTATTGGTATGTTTCCAGATGCTACTTATATGGATGATTTTTGTATTGTGGAAAAGTTCAGCTCTCTATATATATTTAGTGATGGTGTCTATGAAATACCTCAACCTGGAGGTGATATTTGGGGTATAGATAATTACATTAATCTAATTTTAGAATGTAGTAGAAATGGTTTTTGTAACCTGGATAAGATATTAGATTATGTAAGAGAGTTAAATGGTAGTAAGGTTTTTAGTGATGATTTTTCTTTACTCAAAGTTGTGTTTGGTTAACCTATCTCTCTCTCATCAAGCTATGCAAAAGTTAAGTTCAATTTAGGATATTAAAAACTGCAAATTTTTAGGTTTCTTAGATTAAAAAATTTAGCATTGAAAGACTCATTATTTACAGATATATTAGCTTTTCTTCTGGCGTATGAGAGATTTATAGAGGAATATCTAATCTACTTCAGATATCTCCAAATAATCCAAAATAAAATGAATTATTCTAGAGAAATTATCAATTATTTTCCTCTAATTATTATTTCCTATTTACCGAAAAATCAAGGTATAAAGGCTCTCCATTCATGGATAAAAAAGCAAAAATTCTTTTTAGCAAATCCTCTTTTTTTATAAGAAGAGGTAATTAGGGCTGGCTGATTAATTATGAAACCTTTTACAGGTAAAAAATTTAGCCTTTTCAGATACTAATAAAGTACCACCTTTTAGGTAGCTCAGGTTCAAAGTAGAAGATACTCTAAACTGTTCTCTCTTCCCTTTCTTAACTAAAAGACTTTTACGGTTCCCGATCAATCAGCAAACCCTGATTAGGGCTGGCTGATTAAATTTCAAAGTCTTTACAGATAAAGGTTTGAGTCTTTTTAGACATTAAAAAAGTACAAGGTTTTGGCTCCTTAAAGTATGTCCTCTAGAACTCCTGATTCTTCTTGACTCTTCCCTACTCCCTACCAAGGGCAAAAAGACTTTTACGGTTCCCGATCAATCAGCAAACCCTAATTATTAATTATTGAATGGAGATATATAACTATTCTAAAATCTAAGATACCTATTTTTTATAAATTTTAGGATTTGCTTTGATGTTGAAGATTTGTATTAGTTTCAATAGTTGCTTTTTCAAATTCTTCTCGGTTAGGAAATATTTCAAAAACTCTGTCCATACTGGTTAGTTCAAACAAAATTCTAATCTGTTCATTAATAGAACATACAACTAACTGACATCCAGCAGCACGAACAGTTTTAAGAGCTAAAACTAAAGCGCCTAAACCGGAGCTGTCCATAAAAGTTACTTCTTTAAAATCTATCACAATAACATCAGCCCCGGCATCAACTTGTTCGCTAATCTCTTGGCGAAATGAAGTAGCTTTAGTACCGTCTAAAATACCAGAGGGGTCAATATATTTAACAACACGATTGCTCATTTTTTTAGAATAATTCTTAGCATTAAGACACTTAGCCCAGTATAGCTCATTACTTAGGTTGAGTCCAAATATATCTCAACTAATTCCTAATTTCTTGGCCAGAAATATATATGATTATTTGTCAATCCCACCACCTGAATAGTTGCTTCAATTCTAAATTCTAAATTCTAAATTCTAAATTCTTACCTTATAGGACTTACTTTCGCGCGAAATAGCAGTTTATCCCCTTGTTTATAGCCAGTGTAACGAATTTTTACCATTTCTCCTTTCTGTACAGACCCGTCCATCAGTTCATGTAACTGGGGGTCAAAAGGAACTTCTGCTCCAACAGTAGCAATAGATTCTACATTCCATTCTGCCATTAGTTTTTCTACTGGACGTAACAAAGGTAATATTTTGACTGCTGCTAAACTGGGGTTTTGTTTTGCTTTCTCAACAACAGTGGGCCATTGTTGTAGCCAAGATTCTAATATTCCTAAACTAGACTGCTGAAACTCTTGCATTAAAAATTTTTTTTGTTGCTCTAATTCTTTCTGGATATTATTATATTTTTGTTCTAATGCTGAGGTGGAAGTTTCTGGTAATCTTTGAGTAAGTTCAGGTGCAAAATTAGTCAATAGTTCTGTTAAAGTTATTCCTAATGCCTGACTAATTTTGAGTAAAATATCTACTGGCATTCGTGATGCTAACCCACGTTGTAAACGAATAATTTGTAGTTCAGAAACTCCAGCTTTTTGACTTAATTCTTTTAAGTTGGAAATACTTCGTTTATCCATGAAACTTTTTAACACAGAAGCATAATTTTTCATACTAAATTTATTTATTAAACCAGATGATAGAACTTACTAATACCATACCTATGAACGGTTTTTTTCTAATGTCTATTATTAAAATATATTATATATAAAATTTATTTTACAAAGCGAGTTTCTTTGGGTAAATCATACAGATATATTTTAATAAGGTTCAGATCAAACCAAAACTCATAAGGTAGAATAGCTCTTGAGATAACATAACTATAAAAAAGCTCCTTTACTGAACTGTATTTATATATAAATTAATCTATATTTCTTCCTTTTCTCTCCCCCTTTTCCTTGTAAATCTTTAGCTAATAGCTGACAACTAAACTAAAAGTATACTTATTCAGCCGTTTATTAATGGATAATGAATCATAATAGATTAATTATTAATTATCCATTATTAATTATCCATTATTAATTATTAATTAGCTAAGTGTGCTTCTAAAAACCACAAATATTTGTCAATAGTACGAGAAACTTCTGTATATAAATCTGCTGTATCTGCATCTTTTAATTCATCTGTTTTATCAATTCCTTCTCGGACTAATTTTGCATATATAGAAAAACGATCTGCCAGTGCTAAAAGATGCTCTTTTCCATCAGTAATTTCATAAGGATATTCTGGCAAATATGAGTCAGAAGCAGCTATTCTTGCTGTTCCTATTGCTATACCTCCTAAAGCAACAATCCGTTCAGCAAACATATCAATATATTCTTCTAACTCACTAGCCATTTCATCAAATAATTGATGTAATTGATAAAAATTCATTCCTTTGACATTCCAGTGAGCTTGTTTAACTTGAGTTTTTAAATCAATAGTATTGGCTAATGTATTATTAATAATTTCGGCTATTTTCGAGCGGTTTTCTTCTGGTAAATCTATTCGAGATTTGTAAGTATGTTTCTTTAAATCTTCCAGCTTCATTTTTTTACTCCTAGATAAATTTTACTACAGGATAATCATCGAAAAACTAACTAGCTATTAGCTTTGAGTATTCAGCTATCAGCTTTTAGCAACTCTGGGTTTAAATCTAGAGCTGCCAAAAGTTTACCACTTTGCAAAAAGAATATTACAAAAAAAGTATACAGCAATTCTATTTTATTAAGGTATAGTAATCCTAAATAGGTTGTCAGATTTATAAATGCGGGGTTTGGTCTCCAAACCCCTACAGTTTTTTTTCTCACAAATCATTCTATATTGCTATATATAGTAATCCTATTTTATTTGTCTATAAAAATCCTACTGCTTTTAGGGAATAGGGAACAGGTAATAGTTTCAGTTTTTTTATCTATTTAATTTTTCGCAACATAAGCACGGATTGCTATATCCTGCATCGTAGATTCTGAAAAATAGTTGCTCCAGTTTATGAGACTTGTTTCCAAAGTCAAGAAATAGGGAATAGAGCTATAAAGTTGTTTTTTTTCAGAACTTCGATTGATTTAATTTAAACTTTGATAAAGTAATTAATAATTAAATAATTTAGCTAGTCTCTTAGTCAATTCTCTCCCTAAAAAGAAAAAGTAATTAGTGCTTGCTTATAGAAATATAAAAGTTTTGATAGGTAAATATTTGAGCATTTTTAGGTTCGGTAAAAGTTCAACTTTTTGTGCATTTCTTCTTCAAAAAGGAGCGTATTTTGGGGAATATTTGGGTAACAAAATTACTCTCCATCTCCTTAAAAATACTTTTACGGTTCCCGATCAATCAGCAAACCCTAATTATTAATTATTAATTATTAATTATTCATTATTTATCACACTTGATATAATAATTAAGTAAAATGTAAACTTCAGAGATAAAGAAAGAAAATTGTCAGCACAAATATATCAAAAACAAATCAAAGCCCCCATTTTAAAGGGGGATTTAGGGGGATTAATCTTCACAACAGCTTTGCTATTAGGATTAGGATTAGGATTAAATATAATGCCAGTCAAAGCTGTAGAAAAACATAATAAATTACTGAAAATAGGAATTATCCAAAGATTTGGTACTAAACCAACAGATAAAATTATTCTTGAAGCTATTCCTGGAGATAAATTAACTTTGCGGTTTAAAACTCCAGCAGGGGAAGAAACTCTGACTACTGAAAAACTAGAATTAAAAATTAAAATGAAACCTCTAGAAAAACCTCTCTTAAAAGAGCGGTTAATTCTTAGTAGTCACCGTAGTTATGAAAATGCTGAACAAGATGCCCAGTTCTGGAAAAATCAAGGAATAGAAGTAGAAGTAGCTCAACCAAAAAGATGGAATGTTTGGGCAAAAAGAGATGTCTATAAAACTCCTTTATTACGACGGTTGCTATTAGAAAGTATACAAGATCATAATAATACAAATGTCTATCTTGAACTAAAAGCTTTAAAACAAAAACCTACAGCTTACTGGGAGATGAATGGCTATACTTATCATCGCCATGAACTACATATTACTGCTGGGAAAAATGAATTTATTATCAATAATCAATTTAACCAAGATACAACTAAACCAGAAAAACGACGTTATGCTGGTTCCTTAAAATTAGAACCTAATGCTTATGGTTCTTACACATTAGTGAATAATGTACCAATAGAAACTTATATTCGAGGAGTAGTACCCCATGAATTAGGTTCTTGGCCACCAAAAGCATCTTTAGAAGCTCAAACTATTTTAGCTAGAACTTATGCACTCAAAAATTTACATCGGTTTGCAGTTGATAATTATGAATTGTGCGCTAATACTCACTGTCAAGTTTATAAAGGATTAGATGTCTACCCAGAAACAGATGCAGCAGTAGCATCAACTAGGGGAAAAGTGCTAACTTATGAAAACCAATTAATAGATGCAGTTTATTCTGCTGTTAGTGGGGGTATTACCGCAGATTTTAATGATTTATGGAATGGTGAAGAACGTCCTTATTTACAACCTGTTCTTGATGCGACTAATAATGTTTGGGATTTATCTCAAAATAGTTTAGCTTCTGAAGAAAATTTCCGTAAGTTTATGAGTATTAAAAAAGGATTTAATGAAGAAAGTTGGAGAGAATTTCGTTGGCGAGAAGTTGTTAGTTCACCAGGAATAGTTAAATATTTAAAAAGTTATTTTCAAGGAAAAAAAAGCCCTTTTGCTCAATTGCAAAAAATTAAAAAAGTGGAAGTAACGGAGCGATCGCCTGCTGGTCGTGTTTTGAAAATGACCGTAGAAACGGATATAGGAATTATAGAATTAAATAAAGATGAAGTACAAAATGCTTTTTGGGTTCCTTGGAGTACATTATTTTATGTAGACCCTATATACAGACCAGACCAAACTTTGTGGGGTTATGCTTTTATTGGGGGTGGATTTGGACATGGAGTAGGTTTGTCTCAGAAGGGATCTATTAAACTTGCTGAGTTAGGTTGGAGTAGCGATCGCATCCTCGGTTTTTATTTTCCCGGAACTGAAGTCCAATCTCTCAGTGAGTTAGTTACTCTTGAACAAAAAGAATAATAGCGATCAAAACAAAATATATTGGTTGTTTATAGTTAATAGAAATTAACTATAAACAATCAAAAAATTTTAAATTATTTCACATTCTCAGATAATTGATAATTAACTTATATTTTCTTCTTGGTGAGTCATAATAGTGCAGTCTTTTTTAGGATAAGCTACACAAGTTAGTACATATCCTGCACTGATCTGATCATCATCTAAGAATGACTGATCGCTTTGATCTAAAAAGTCATCTGCGTTACCTTCTACCTTTCCTGTGCAACTTGAGCAAGCACCTGCACGACAGGAGTAAGGTAGATCTAAACCTGCTTCTTCCGCAGCATCAAGAATATATGTATCATCTGGACAATCAATAGTTTGATTAATTCCTTCTGCTTCATTAATCAGAGTAACTTTATATGTAGCCATCTTATTTTTCTCTCAAAATTGGTATATTGATTGATTTAAAATTGTCAACTAAAGTCTTTAGTAAAGTTCTTCTTCTTTGTGAGTTGTGATCGTACAATCAGAAGTAGGATAAGCAACACAAGTTAAAACATATCCTGCTGCCATTTGGTCATCATCTAAGAAAGATTGGTCAGACTGATCTACTGAACCTGATTCTATTTTACCAGCACAGGTAGAACAAGCACCTGCACGACAAGAGAAGGGTAAATCTAGTCCTTGCTCTTCTGCTGCATCAAGAATGTATGTATCATCATCACAATCAATTGTTGAATCTCCATCTGGAGTTTTTAGAGTAACTTTGTAAGTTGTCATATTATTCTCGTTTAGTTCAATGCTTAATTTATAGTTTGAAGTTTGTCTAAGTTCAGCGTTCGCCAACCATTAAATCAGAAAAATTTATCAACTCTAATCAATTATTGTATTAAATAAGCTGTAGAAAATTGTCATACTGAACTTTTCAATTTTCTGGAAAACAAGTATAAGGATTGTGCAAGATAACCAGCAATTCTCACACAACTCTTGGTATATGTGAGAATTACTTTTTTGCTACCTTCCACTACTTAAATGTCTTAGAATTTATCTACCCTTTCCTATCTTTTCGTCAAATAATTTTGCTTTTTGCAACAGTCGAAAATCTAAGATATCTAAGATTGACAAATTATTTTTTAGACTCTTATGGATCAATCAGGTTTAACAAATTCCTACAGTAGTTAATAACTATAGATTATCTTCCTGATGAGTTAGGATTACACAATCAGATGTTGGTTTAGCTACACAAGTTAGTACCCATCCCTCAGCTACTTGATCGTCGTCTAAGAAAGACTGGTCACTTTGATCCACTGTACCTGACTCAACTTTACCAGCACAGGTGGAGCAAGCACCAGCACGGCAGGAATAAGGTAAATCTATTCCTTGGTCTTCAGCAACATCAAGAATAATTTCATCATCAGGACAATCAATTACTTTGTCGCCATCTGGTGTTTTTAGAGTAACTTTGTAAGTAGCCATTTAATCTTCCTCTCTGGAGTTTATATTTATAATTTAAACTTATACAAATTACTAGGCTTGATTACCTAGAATCTTTGTACTTGTTTTTTTTCTAACTTTGATATTAAAGGAAAAAAGCCAAGTTGTAAAACCTATTATATTCAAAATTACTATAGAATTTATTATAAATAATTCTAATTTAATCTTAATTACTTATATTTACTTGGCCAATTATATCAGTTTAAATATTTGGGACATAAATTATATCACGAATATATCAAAAGCAAATCAAAGTCTGCCATAAGAGAGACGAGAAACCCGGCTTCTTTAAAAAAGACGAGAAACCGGGTTTCTAGGATATCCAAAGAAACCCAGTTTATTTGGCTCTCCAATACCTTTATATTCGTCTCCTGTCTTCTGACTCCTTCTGCCAAAAATACAATATTCACAACAGCTTTGCTATGACTCAGATAAATATTTCTCCATCAGACTCTCCATCACCCCATCACCCCATTACCCCATCACCTTTTTGCCCCACTATCCCAATTAGAATTGGTATTGTGGGAACTGGTTACGCTGCTAAGGCTAGAGCTGAGGCATTAAAACGAGATGAGCTATCCCTTGCGAATGCTGTGCAAACGCTGTTAGTCACCATTACAGGCCATACCCCAGAAAAAACCGAAGAATTTAGTCAAACTTTCCAAGTCCAGAGTACAGCCTCTTGGCAACAACTGGTAGAACGAGAAGATTTAGATTTAGTCATTATTTCTACTATTAATAGAGATCATGGAGCGATCGCTCGTGCTGCTCTGGAAAATGACAAGCATATTATAGTAGAATATCCTCTTTCTCTAGACCCAAGTGAAGCCGAATCATTAATATCTCTAGCAGCCAAAAAAAATAAATTATTGCACGTTGAACATATCGAACTTCTTGGTGGCCTCCACAATGCCATCAAAGAATCTTTGCCCCAAATTGGTAAAATTTTCTACGCTCGCTACGTCACAATTAATTCTAAACAACCTGCCCCCGAAAAATGGACTTATCGCTCTTCACTATTTGGCTTTCCTTTTGTCGGAGCGCTTTCTCGTCTGCATCGGTTTACCGATCTATTTGGTAAAGTTAATACTGTTAATTGTCAAAGTCAGTTTTGGTACAGAGAAGTTGACTTTTATAAAGCCTGTTTATGTACTGTTCAGTTAAGGTTTAATAATAATGTAATTGGGGAAGTTGTTTATGGCAAAGGGGAAACTTTTTGGCAATCAGAAAACCTCTTTACTCTGTACGGCGAAAAAGGTACATTAATTTTTACTCCCCAACAAGGTCAACTATTACAAGGAGAAAAAATACAAACTATAGAAGTGGGTTCTAGGCGTGGTTTATTTGCTAAAGATACAAAGATGGTAATTGAAAATTTGTTAAATGGAACTCCTTTATATGTAACTCCAGAAGCAAGTTTATATACTTTAAAAGTTGCTGATTATAGTAGAAAATCATCAGAAACGGGAACAACTCTTGAAGTTAAATAAATAAGGGAATAGGGAATGGGCAATAGTTTCATCACACCCAGAAACCCGGTTTCTTATAGCGCTTTTCAAATGAATGAACCACATCGTCATAACCAAAATGTTGTAGGGACGTTGCATGCAACGTCCCTACTGTGGTTTACCGAGATGAAAAGCGCTGTAACACCCAGAAACCCAGCTTCACAATACCCAGAAACCCGGTTTCTTGAAGAAACCGGGTTTCTCTGTGACAGCCGTTATTGCTAATTAGTCATCTTCAGATGACTTTAGCTTTGAGCCAAGGAATTAATTCCTTGGCGGTTTTTGCTAATAGCTGATAGCTATAGCTAACTTAACCAATACCAAAATCAACAATCATTTGTTCCACTTGAGCAGCTACCAGAGGGTTGGGGTCATTTCTCAAATTAGGTAATAATTCCACCAATGCACGTTGAGATGCCATCTTCAAATAAGCCAAAGCTGCCTCCCGCACAAAACCAGTAGGGTGACGTAAACAAACCAAAGTTTGTTCCGCCGTTAAACTCCAACGAGCTGCACGAGCCATCTGTAAACAGCAAGCCAAAGCCCAGTCAGACAGAAAATGACGCAAATCTAAAAGATACCGTAGGCGATCGCTAGGAGCCATTGGTTGATAAATCACCATCTCAGATAAACTATTTAATTTGCCTTTATAGCTATGTTGATCCAAAATTTCAATCAGCGATCGCTTAGAAGAAATATCTACAGTATTATCCAAAATTTCCAAACCACGGGCCACATTTGAACGGGAGTCTGACTTAATATTAAAAGCTGCTGCCTGAATCGAACTCAATGGATAAAGAAACTTCATTAATAAAAAACATTGTTCTATAGCATCTGACTCCAGTAATCGTAAAGACTGCAAAAATATTTCTTTACAATCAACTATCATTCCTATATTACTTTCCTCTAAACAACCACGATACTGAGAATTAGTTGAACGAATATCTACTTCAGATAAATCTACTATACCTGCATATACCTGTCCCAAGAACATTAATTCTTGCTCTACTAAAATTTCAATTCCACTGCGACCAACTCGTGCCAGTACCCCTTCTATTCCCACTTCTCCTGGCATTTTCAATAATTTGCGGAGAATATTATGACGTATTGCCCCCCAAGATGTCATCATTCTATTTACCAGAGAATCTAGTGCTTCTGCTGTACCAATTTCACTAATAACAGTCCAAGCTTGTAATCGTAATAGTTCTGACTTATTGCTATCATTAGCTAACTTAACTAACATAGGAATAGCATCATTTCCCAATCTTACCAATGCTTGTAATGCCGCTTCTCTAGTTGACTTGTATGACAATCCCCGTAATAATGAAGGATAGTAACTTTCCAAATGAGTAGAAGCAATTACATCCATACAATACTTTCGCACTCGTAATGACTCATCCTGTAATAAACTAGGTACATACAGTCGTAACCCTTGCAAATAATCTGCTTCTCCCAAGGCACGAACCCCCATTACTCTTTCCTTTTCCACTTTAGAAGTAATCATCCGGCGTAAAACATTAGTGGCCTCAGCTTTTTGCTCTATGTCTCCTTTACGCATAATTAAAGCTGCTGCCGTACCTCTCACTACTGCATCTACTGAAGGTTGTAAATAAGGACGCAACTGATTAACATCTGGTTTTGACTCTGTAAGCCAAATATAGCGCAAAGCCAAAGCCAATACTTCTGGTGGTAATGACGACTTGGTTAACTGTTTTACTTGTTGGAGATAAGCTGGATTAGGATGATTTAACATTGCTTCCAGACTTTGGCATTGTAGTGCCGTTGACATTGTATGTAGCAGCGGAGCCAATATTTCCCCTAGATTTTTTTGGTCTATTTGATTCAATAGCTCAATGCAAGAACGTTTATTTTCTTCTGAAGTACCTTTCTCTAAAGTTTCTACTACTGAGCGTTTTAAACTACGGATATCTACATCTGAGACATTAAATCTTCCTTTCCCGGCACTTTTGACTAACAAACCTACATATTGAGTTCTAATTAACCATATTATTCCTATCCATAACAAACCAGATATGATTATCGCTATAACAAATATCAGACCTTGTTGGTTTTCAAATAACCCTTTTTCATTAGTGTCCAATATTAATTTAGATAACCAGAGAATTAGTAATATTATGAACCCACTCAAACCAGTCGAAAATGGTTCTGCGACTCCATTTACCATAGTTTGAACATCACTACGAATATTTTCTGGTAGAGGTTGGAATAAAACTGGTCCGGTAGTTTCTATTAATGTGTAGTGTAATAATTCATCTAAAAATCTCAGAATTACTAATCCTATAAATACTGAAAATAATCCTGTTATTGCACCTGTAAAAGAAAATAATCCTAAAACTATTGCCCCTATTGGTAAGATCATTGCTGTACCAAAAACACCTATTCTTTCTACCAAACGACTAGAGGCAAACCATTGAGTTGCTACTTGAAAACTACTTAAAATTCCCTCAAATAAACCTAAGAAACTTGCTATTTCACTAGCTTTATCAATAGTATCGTTTTGCAATTCTAATTCTAGTTGATAAAAGAATTGAAAGTCTATTAATACATATAAAACTTCTGCTATGACAAAAAATGTGATTAATGGCAGTATATAAACTTTGAGAGGACCTTTTATTCTGCGAGTGGAAAATTCTTCTTCATCATCCTCTGGTATCCAACGACTAGAATCGGGAAAAGATTGTTGATATCTCTCTGATAAATATAATAGGATTCCCGACCCTGATACTATCATTAATCCTGATAATATTGTGACATTATTTAATGACACAAAATACAGCATTACAGGTAAAGAGAATCCACTAATTACTCCTGCTACTAAAAAACCACTACTGATGATTGGATATGTTCGTTTAATTTCCCTAATATTAAATAATTGATTAGCTGTGATTGAAGTATTCAAATCGTTAAGTAAGTAACAAGCTTCTACCCATAACCACATCATAAAAGTAGTCAGAAAAGCTAAACTTAGACCAGCTATCTTGATATTTTCAATACCAATTCCAAACCTAAATAAGAATAAAGGAATTGCAATTAGTAATAAAATTACTACTATTACTCGGCGCAAAGGCATAACTTTTTGGAGCCAGGAATAGACAAAACCTAAACCTGAACCGATGCCAGCACTAGCAATATATATCCAAGGTAGTTTGTCGGCACCATATTGGTCTAAGAATAGACTAACTGTACTCAGTTCTAACCAAACTAATCCTACGGAAGTAAGAGTGTATACCAAAAACATGAGTAGGGTTCGCTCTACTTCCTCATAACGAAGATTTAGAAATTTTAATAATCTATTTCCTAATCCTGTATAACTGTTTAAACTTCTCAGTTCCATGTAGTTTACTGAATAACTTTCAATAATTAATAATTAATAATTAATAATTACCTCTTCTTTTATTAAGTAAGAAGAGGATTGGCTAAAAGAATTTTTTTATTCTTTTGGTTGATATTTTTCTATCAGGCAGTAAGGAAAAAGGTGATTATAAACTCATCTGATTCAGATTGAATTAATCAATTATTTTGGTTATTCTTTAGTAGCTTTACTTAGTTTAAAAAAAGTTAAGCATTCAGCCATCAGCTATTAATAAGAAGAGAAGGTAAAAGCAATTTATAAATTGACAGATAATTAAAAGTTACTGCCAAGGCAAGTTCCTTTAACCTTAGAAAAAATTATTCATTATTTGCTGTTAATATAGTAATATAGTTATTCCTAAAAAGGAAATTCATTAACAGCGAAGAGACCTTGTGCTTAAGGACACAATTTCAATAAATATGAATTCTAATGTCAAGTTAACTGGCTTTTGTAGCAAGATTTTTCTGGATCAATAAATAATATAATAAAGCTTCCATCGCGGACTAAAAGCAATAGCTGAGACCTGAGAGCTGAATGCTTAGATATTTTTTTGGACTTTTATAGCGTTTCCCAGAGTTATAAGGCACATTTATAATTTTCAATTTTCTCCTATTTTTTATTCCCTTTTCCCAGTTAAATTTTCAGTTGTAGGGAAAATTTTGTACCTCACAAGTATGGGAATTGCTATAATATAGGTTAGTAACAGTTGTCAATACTTTAGAGTATACAAAACTTACTTTTTAGGACTTTTTAGGAGATAACAACATCATCATACTGCGTCCTTCCTTTTTAGGAGCTTGTTGAACCTCCGCTAAATCTTTTAAATCTGTTGCCATACGTTGCAATAATTCTTCTGCTAGGTTACTATGTTGTATCTCCCGACCCCGGAACATAATAGTAGCCTTGACTTTATCACCAGATTCGAGAAAGCGCTTGGCATGAGATAAGCGGACATTATAGTCATGCTCCTCAATTTTATAGCGCATCTTTACTTCCTTAACTTCTGCATTGTGTTGTTTGGCTTCCTGTACTTTCTTTCTCTTTTTCTGCTCAAACAGATACTTACCATAATCAACTATTCTACAAACTGGTGGATCGGCTTTATCACTGACCATAACCAGATCGAGACCTTTTTCCTCGGCCATCCGCAAGGCTTCTCTTGTTTCTACAATTCCCAATTGCTGGCCATCTGCATCAACAGCCCTAACTTTAGGAACTCTAATTTTTTCGTTAACTTGAGGGACATTACGATTATTTTTTCTTTCGATTGGCATTAATTAAGATGATTAAAATTATTATTTAGAGGGACATCCGTACCGAATTAGGTTACGGTATTTACATAATTTCGACTTTTACTGTTCTACTAAACTTACCCAAAGTAGAGTTTTTTGTTATAGAAGCCTAGGTTTTCTGTTTCACTTATAACTTCTAACTAGGATCTGTAACCTAAATTTTAGACCCAAGCTGAAATTTAGTAGTAAATTAAGCTACTATGGCTTTTAATTTGGTTCAGAAAACTTTGCTAATCTAACTTTTTCTCGACTATTTTCGGGACATTTGTTTGAGTTTAATAGATTTACTTGACTGTTTTTTTTACAGTTTACCCTCTGGGTATTATACAATAGTTTAGTATAGGATTTCAAGCCTTAAGTTGAATTAAATACTAAAAAGGGAATAGGGAGTAGGGAGTAGAGAGTAGGAAGTAGAAGGAAAAAAATGATAATTTCTATGCCAAATTAGTAACGCTACAAATCTTTTTTTGAGAAATAAAAAATAAATTAAAGTAATCCTAGAACAGGGAACAGGGAGAAAGAATTGATGATTTCTGGATAAGATAGGAGATTTATAATAGTAATGTGTAATTAATTTGGCATAAGTACTTATACTTGAAAACTGGCAAAATTACTTTTCTTGATAACTGAATTAACCAAATATCAAGTATTTGCTCGAACAAATAATATTTAAAAATAGAAAGTCCAAATATAGCAAAGTTTATGATAATTGGTATGGGTCATAATACTAGGGACTGGGAAGAAAAAATAGGTAATCAACGAGACTGGGTATGGCGAGGATGGAAAGTTCGCTACACTTATTCTCGGTGTAAAAATAATCAGGAGACTTTAGCGGGGGATAAGTTAGCTAATCCTCCTCTTCTTCTTTTACATGGTTTTGGGGCATCAATAGGCCATTGGCGACATAATATTAATGTCTTAACTGAAAAACATACGGTCTATGCTTTGGACTTATTGGGTTTTGGTGCTTCTGAAAAGGCGATCGCTAATTACGATAGTAGTTTTTGGGTAGAGCAAGTATATGAGTTTTGGCAGACTTTTATTGGAGTACCTGTAATATTGGTGGGTAACTCGACTGGTTCATTAATTTCTCTGGTTGCTGCTGCTACTTATCCAGATATGGTTACAGGGTTGATAATGATTAGTCTACCGGATCCAATGGCTCAAGCTGAATTAATTCCACCTAAGTTTTTACCTACTGTTGAGTTTATTCAAAATATGGTTGCTTCTCCATTTCTGTTAAGGGCTTTATTTTTTATTGTTCGTAAGCCTGCGGTTATCCGTCGGTGGGTTAAATTTGCCTATTATAATGGGGATTTAATTACGGATGAATTGGTGGACATCTTGGCAAGGCCACCTAGAGACCGGGGTGCTGCCCGTGCTTTTTGTATTGTATTTAAGATTATGGGTAGTACTAAATTGGGGCCTAGTGTGAAGGCGGTACTTCCTACTTTGAAGGTTCCGATTTTATTAATTTGGGGTAAGCAGGATTTATTGATTCCTCCGAAGTTGGCTAATCCTAGTCAGTTTACTGAACTTAATCCTCGTTTGGAGTTAGTAGAATTGGATAATGCTGGTCATTGTGCCCATGATGAATGTCCGGAAATTGTTAATGGTTTAATTCTTGATTGGGTGGTTAATATTTAAGTTAGCGGAGCCTAACGCATTGAAATAGTTGGGATAGGCTGTGTATTACATTTTGTTAGCATTCCCTAATAGAGCAATTTTCTGTATCTTGACATTGAATAAAAAATCATGCTTATGTACGGAAAGAAACCACGATACAAACCATAACATGATTTTTTTGCCGATGCAAGGGGAAAATCCTCTTGTCGCCGTTTTTTTAAGATATTCACAGAATACAAGCTCAAATTCAGAAATTCAGAGCCTAATTCAGAAATGCTAAACGTTCAATTTTATTAATTTGCCAATTGTTTGAAGTTGTATCCCAAACTAAATCAAACCTAAGCTTTTGATTGATTTATCGACCAGATTTTGTAATGTAGCGTAATCTGCTGTCTACTGTAGAATTAAATCTCTCTTCTGATACTAATAATATTCTACTTGAGCAATTAGCCAACGATTGGAATCTCTGTCCCAAGCTAAATAAAAGCGAAGCTTTTCATTGGATTTGTATCCTGATCTTATCATGTACCTTAATCTGCTGTCTACTGTAGAATTAAATCTATCTTCTGATACTAATTTGGTGCTTAATACTTCTATGCTTTTAACTTGAGTCCACCAATCTATGTAGGACTGATAACCTGTTGATTGCATTTCAGAAGATCAATAATTCCAGGCACTTTGATAGTTATAATTGTTTAGAGTTTGATAGTAATTTCTTAAAGCTTGTTCTGATGATGAAGACTGTTTTTGAGTTTCTCGTCTGGGAAGTGTTTCTGCTGGTGATTGTCTGTAGGTATTTTGTTTGGTAACTGTCTCTCGTTGCGACTGTCTGTAGGTATTTTGTCTTCGTTGCGGACATTGATTGAATAATGCACAGTCAGCAACTTTTTCAACAAGATATCCTGCCATTACTTGGCATGAAGAAAGTGTGGAACCCAAGATATATAAACTGAAGAATAGGGTTACTTTGGCAGTTGTCTTCATAATTAATCTTTTTCCTCTCAATCTTATCTTATCATCGGCTGAAACACCTAGTATTAAGTTATAAGAATCCTAAATGATTTGTGAAAAAAACTCTAGGGGTTTGTTCTCCAAACTAAATGGAAAAAGGGATGTAGAAACCAAACCTAGTTAGATAAAATATTACAACTTATTTCAGATTGCTATAATTTTCTAGAAACCCGGTTTCTCGCTCAACTTCATACAACATGAAAACCGACCATATATTTTATCGAATTTTCCAAGATTTACCCGAAACTTTCTTTGAGTTGTGGGGATAACTACCAGAAAACTTCAGCGATTATCGTTTTGATTCAGTAGAATTAAAACAGACTTCCTTTCAAATAGATGGGGTATTTTTACCTCAAGATACTGACCAACCAATTTATTTTACGGAGGTACAATTTCAAAAACTGTAGGTTGGGTTGAGGTAAGGAAACCCAACAAATTATTTCCTTTATTCCAGACTATTATATTGGAAGAGTTACCACAAATGAGTCGTTAAGAGTTAGAAAGTATGTTTGGTATTGATGATTTAAAGAAAATTCATTTTGCTGAATAATTAATGACAGAATCAAAAACTGAAGGAGAAATTATAGGAAAATTAAAGGTGATTCCTGGCTGATTAAGAAAAGAATTTGCTGTTGCAGAAATTTTCGAGTTGAAAATTGAGCAAGTACGGCAAGTTATTGGTAAATTAAATTAACTGAAACTGTAGGTTGGGTTGAGGTAAGGAAACCCAACAAATTATTTCCTTTATTCCAGACTATTATATTGGAAGAGTTACCACAAATGATTCGTTAAGAGTTAGAAAGTATGTTTGGTATTGATGATTTAAAGAAAATTCGTTTTTCTCAAAACCTAAATATTCATCAAGTTCCTAACATTTGTAAATTATATAAACTAGCATAAAGACCATTTTTTTCTAATAATTGTTGATGAGTACCTGACTCAATTAACTCTCCTTTTTTCAACACAAATATTCGATTAACATTTCTAATTGTCGAAAGTCGATGAGCAATAATAATGGCAGTTCTTTCTACTAAAAGTTGTTCTAATGCTGATTGAATTAAAGCTTCTGTTACCACATCTAAATTAGCAGTTGCTTCGTCAAGTACCAAAATTCTAGGGTTACGAATAGCTGCACGAGCAAATGCTAATAATTGTTTTTGACCTCCAGAAAGATTAGCTCCTCGTTCTCTCAATTGAGTATTATATCCTTGGGGTAATTCAGAAATAAATTTATCTATATTTGTGCTTTTTGCTGATGCTTGAATTTCTTCAAATGAGTAATTTTCTCCCAAGGCAATATTACTTTTTACATCTCCAGCAAATAGAAATCCATCTTGGAAAATAACTCCAATATGTTTTCTTAATTCGGCTTGAGGTAAATCTTTAATATTAATTCCATCAACCAAAATTTTACCTTTATTCACATCATATAAACGACAAAGTAAGCGAATAATAGAACTTTTTCCAGCTCCAGTTGGTCCGACTAAAGCAACTTTTTCTCCTGGTTTAATAATGAAGTTGAGATTTTTCAGAACATATTCATTTGGTTTATAACCAAACCACACATTTTCAAACCTAATTTCGCCTATTTGGGAGTTATTAATTTGCAGATTTGGTAACTTTTTAATTTCTCCTTCTGGGTCAATAATTTCTACCTTTTCATTGAGAAGATTACTAATACGTTCAACGGCAGTTAATCCAGCTTGAATAGCTGTAAATTTTTCGGCAAATTGCCTTAAGGGATCGAATAAACGTTGAGCATATAAAATGAAAGAAGATAGAGTACCAAAGTCTAGATTTCCTGCTAAAACAAATCGCCCTCCTAAGAATAAAACGGCAGCGATCGCTATTAAAGAAATCCATTCTAAAATACCAGAAATTGCTGAGTCATAAAAAATGGTTTTATCTACGGCTTTAACATAGTCTAAATTATTGGCTCTAAATAATTCTGAATTAAATTTTTCTCGGCGAAATAATTGCACTACTCCTATACCAGATAAGTTTTCTTGGAGTTGAGCATTTAAACTGGAAAGTTCATCTCTAGCTTTATAATTAGCTTTTCGATATTGTTGTTGGAAATAGATAATAATTATGGTGACTGGTATCATCATTAATATTAACATTAAAGCTAATTTCCATTGCAGACTAAACATAGTTATAGCAATTATTAAAATTGAAAATAAATCGCTGACTATTCCAATAGCACCAGTGGAAAATACATCTCCTAAAGCTTCAACATCGCTGGTAAGACGAGTAATTAATTTTCCCACTGGAGTACTGTCAAAAAATCTAACTCCCAAGGAAAGAACATGTTTAAATAAATCGTTTCTAATATCATTAGTAATTTGTTGCCCAAGTTTTTGAACTAAAAAGCCTTGGATAGATTGAAATATGAGTCTGATAATAATAGTTAAGGTTAATACAATTGCTAAAATATTTAATCCTTGAGATAATGACATTTGTTGGAGAAATAACCATGTTTCTTCTCCTAAAATTCGAGAAATTGCTTGTCCGATAAATAGCGGTTGAACTGCTCCGGAAATTGAGAGTGGAAATAATAATATTAGTGAGGTAGCTACTAATATTTTGTGACGGAAACCGTAGTTTAGTAAGCGTTGAATTAGTTGCCAGTCTGTTTCACTATTATTATTTTGGTATTTCCTACTATTGTTTTTTGGTGAGATACTACTCATGAAGTTTTATTTTTTCAGTTAAGCTGTGAATGGTTTGATGTTTTACAAGGTACCATATCAACTATTTTTTGACAATTAATAGTCTTTTTTGAGGCTATAATTATGACTAGAAAATCAGGTCTCAAGTCTCCCCTTTCAAGGGGATGCAAAAAAATCAACCTAAGCATTCAGCTATTAGCAATATAAACCTCATTTTTAAGGAAGGTATTTACAGGAATATAGACTTGAAAACGGGCTTTTATAGTAAAATTAATTCTGATTTATCGGGAACCGTATAATAAAGCTTTTATCAAAAACTAAAAGCACTCTTCTGATGGCTGTTTAGGCAGCATTTTTTGCGGAATGCTGACAGGTGAATGCTTACAAATAAACTTCAGTATTTTAAACCTTTTACTTCAGTAGAAGGTACTGATAACTGATAAATGATAACTGACTAGACCGTACTTTGGAAATTGAGCTTGGTTATTTATTAAATCCTAAATATTGGTATCAAGAATTATTAACAGAAGCGACAAAAGTCAGTTTGAGATATGGATTTGAAGAGTTGAAACTCAAGGAAATTGTAGGGATAACTAAACCTGAAAATATTGCTTATCAACGAGTAATGGAAAAATTGGGAATGAAATACGAAAAAGATGTTTATTATTATCAAACTAATGTGTTATATTATTAAATATCAAGAAAAGAATATCAGTCTGATAGTTCGTAAGCACTTAGCTATTAGCTATCAGCGTTCAGCAATAATGTCTTAACCCTAAGTAAGGAGAGTAGAGGAGAAGTAAACATAAGATTTAATCTAGCTCAATTAATCAATAAAGCTTTTATCTAAAACTTAAGGCAATAGCTAATAGCTGATAGCTGACTGCTAAATGTTTACGATATTTATTTAAATATTCTACAGAAATAAAGCCAATAAATGTTGAGAAAATTATGAGTAATATTATTTGTAGTCGCGGGTTTATTTTATCTGATGAATTGATAAATTTAAAAAACTAATCCGCTCCGAGCTATAATTTTGTACGTTGAATTTTGGGGTTGGTTTGTCTCATCAAATAATGTTATTAATTTGAAGAATAACCTACCCCTACTATTGCAAAATTTTAGATGTATTGGTTTACTACCTACCACCTAATGTTCTACACGAAAAGTATTAAAGATCGCCACCCCGAGCTGCTAGTAACACAATTACTATCGGGCCAGAAATTACAACCATGGCCAGCATTGTTAACTGGGCAATAGTTTCAAAGTTAATATTGCTGAAAAAATTGAAAAAATCAGTTAAAAAACCCATATTTTCCTCTTATAGATTAATAAAATAGATACTGAACTGAAAACCGTTTTTTATTGTATCAAGCGATCGCCTATCTAATTTAATAAATTTTACAAAAATCAATATTTTAGTTTACAGGACTTACGCTAAGAAACCCGGTTTCTGGGTTCCCATAGCTTGAGTCTTAGTTTATTATCATCAAGAGTTTGTTATTGCTAATTTTGAAAAATAAGTTTTTAAATTTTAAATTTTAATTAAAAAAGTATGGTTACTTGGCGTTGTGTAAAAAATTGTGGTGCTTGTTGTTACTTAGAACCGACGGAGCGCCCAGAATTGGAGGAATATTTATCTCCAGAAGAAATCAAGCATTATATCAGTTTAATAGGAGTAGATGGATGGTGTATTAATTATAACCATTTAAGTCGAGAATGTCGTATTTATTCTGATAGACCAAGGTTTTGTCGAGTTGAAGCAGATACTTTTAAAGAAATGTATGGTATAGAACCAGAAGAATTAAATGAATTTGCTATTGACTGTTGTCGGCAACATATTGGAGATATGTATGGGGAGAAGAGTTTAGAAATGCTTCGGTTTAATCAAGCAGTGGAATAATTAATAATTAGTTATTTGACATTCAAAGTGTTATCTGAAACAATAAATCAGATTGAAAAAAACTATAGTGTTTCCCTGGTTAATAAGGTACATATATTTTGTTTTTATGTTCTATTTCCTGTTTCTTTTCCCGGTTCCTTAAAACCTTAAGCATTTCCTGGGGAGGAACTGCGTTAACAGTATAAAATCCTAGTATTAAGGGGGGAGTTTTAATGAATATAGACTTTGGAGCTAATTTTTGTAGTAAGATTTTTCTAGCTCAATTAATAAAGTTTTTATTGCCGACTCAAAGAAATAGCTGAAGGCTAATAGCTGACAGCTAAATGCTTAATGCTTACTTAACCTATAATTTTGTGTCGCACAAGTATGGGCATTGCTATAGATATATTCAGTAATTTAGTAATTTATTATAGTTGTAAATGAATTTTTTCCAGAACAATGAAAATATAGGTCAAACCGAAATAAATTTAGAACAAAAAAAAGTTTCTGAGAGCTTACCTTCAGGAGTTAGTTCACAAAAAGGAGAAATTTTACCTCCTATTAATTATCAATCAGAACCAGAAAAAGCAAAAGGAAAAAAAACAGGAGCTTGGGCAGTATTTACTTCAACTTTTGTGACAATACTTTTAGCAGAAATTGGTGATAAAACTCAAATTACTACATTATTAATGGCTGCCGAATCTCAATCTCCTTGGATAGTATTTGCCGGTGCAGGTAGTGCATTAGTAATTACAAGTTTATTGGGAGTATTGTTAGGGCAATGGTTAGCTAGTCATCTTTCTCCAAAAACTATAGAAAGGTCAGCAGGAATTATTTTATTACTAATATCTTTTACTTTAATTGTAGAAGTTTTTTATGAAAGTTTTCCTCAATTATTTGGCAATTAGCTATTAGCTCATACTCCAAAATTATATGCATTTATGTTGCGCTATGCTTTATGTCAGCGACAGGAGGAAACAGATTTTTAATCAATGAAGTAATTATATGTTTGACTTCTACTAAATTTTCAATCAAAGAGTTGTATTTAATGAAAAATTTGCTTTTTCTTTCTTAATTGGAGAGTACAAAGTTATTCTCAAAGTTATTCTCAAAAACGATTTGATTTGAAGAGGGAAAAAATTATTTGCCAAAGCTTACAGCACCTACAATGATGAATAGATAATTTATGACTTTTAGATTGCTGAAAGACTTAGCTAGTAATAGTTATTGCCACAATTTTCACTGCATAATAACATTTATAAAAAGTAATTTTATGCTTAAAAGTTTATAAAAATAACTAGAAAAATCACAGAGGTTACTTAACAATAAAATGACATTAATAGATAGTATTTAGAAATAGAAAATCCAAGTCTAGCAAAGTTTTGAATAATTGGTATAACTTCTTACTTCTTACTTGCTTTTTAACTTCTTACTTCCTATTTCTCCCTTCCTACTTCTTCCTTTTTCCTTTTTCCTTTTTCCTCCTTACTTGTTACTTATTAATTAACTATGGATTGGCAACTTTTAGGTTTAAGTTTTATCGCAGTTTTCCTATCAGAATTAGGAGATAAAAGTCAATTAGCAGCGATCGCTTTGGGTGGTTCTTCCAAATTTCCCCAAGCGGTATTTTTCGGTACTGCATCTGCTCTATTATTAACGAGTTTTTTAGGAGTTTTAGTAGGTCAAGGAATAGCAGAAATTTTACCAACAAATATAGTAAAAATTACTGCTGCGATTGGATTTGCTATTATGGGTATTCGTCTTTTATTGTCTGGTGAAGAGGAACCTGAAGATTCGGAAAATAGTTAAATTTCAATATAGCAATGCCTAGATAATTTGTAAAAAAAAATTGTAGGGGTTTGGTTTCCAAACCCAAAAAAAAAGGGGATTTGGAGACCAAACCCCTACTATAAAATCTTACAACCTATTTAGGATTACTGTACATTATTTGCTTATGATGAATTTTCTTCAGATTTATCTATTTCTGAAATATTGTTTTTTCCCTTTAATGTAATAAATTTATGTTTGAAGATTATAAGTTTTAACTGTTAGTAATTTAGGTTCATAATTTACTTTAACAGTTAAAATTAATCCTTTCTTATCGAATATTATTAAATATTTGCAGCGACGTTCCCTAATCGAAAAACAAGAAAATAATTTTACCCTTTTACCTTTGCTGAAGCAGTATGTTTTCTCCAATAAATATCCTAGGGGTTTGGTTTCCAAATCCAGATGAGTAGATATTAAAAAATAGATATAATTAACTAATTAAGAAAAATCCAGATAGAGGTAAAATAATTATGTTAACCGCTGTTAATTCATCTAAACAAATTACTCTGGAAGAGTTTCTAGAACTGCCAGAAACAAAGCCAGAAAACGAATATATTAATAATCAAATTTATCAAAAACCAATCCCACAAGGAGAACATAGCACAATTCAAGCTTATCTAGTATCAACTATTAATCAAATTGGTAGACCAAAACAATCAGTAATGGCATTCCCAGAATTAAGATGTACTTTTAACGGACGTTCCATAGTTCCAGATATTTCAGTTTTTGCATGGCAACGTATTCCAAGAAAACCTAATGGTAGAATCGAAAATTAATTTGAAATAGCACCAGACTGGGTAATAGAAATTCTCTCCCCAAACCAAGGTGCTAATCAATTAATTAATAAGATTATTTTCTGTCTTAATAATGGTACTCAGTTAGGTTGGTTAATAGAGCCTGAAGATGAATCTGTAGTAATTTTCCAACCTAATAAACAACCAGAAATTAGATATAATTCTGATAATTTACCAGTTCTCAATTTATTAACAGATTGGCAATTATCTATTGCAGATTTATTTGGTTGGTTATATTAGGTTTATAAAAACTAGAGTTAGATTTATAAAAACCAAAGTAGGGACGTTCCATGAAACTTCCCTACAGTTGTAAATACTAACTAACAAAACTACTTAATATTCCTAAAATTTTCGGTAAATTATAGACAGAATATTCCTCTAAATCTATAGTTATTATTTCAGCTTCTAATTCTAGAAATTGCCAAGTAGTACCAGTCGTAATAACCCCATAAATTTTGGGAATTTCTTTACCTTTGTTTTGATTAAAAATTTGGGCAGCAACCATTTCTGCCATACATTGAGCTAAACCATTTCTCAAGTTATCATTTTTAGCTTCTACTAAAGTTATCACTGGTGCTTTGAGAACTATTTGTTGGGTTGATAAACTAATAATAAAGTCGCAAAAACCATTTAATCCTAATTCTGGATTAACATTAAATTCGATGCCAGAAAATAAACTTATTTGATTATTAGATATTTTTTTTACTTCTGCTAATATCGGCGCAATAATAAATTCTGAACGAGCTTTTTCTGAAGCGATCGCTGTTGCTAGTGGTAGATAATATTCTAAAGCTTCTTGTAGAAATTGACTGGGAAAAACTTCTGGTAATTGATTAAATTTACCCAAGTCTTCAACGACATTCAAATTAAAATTTGCTAGAATTTCCTCTAAGGTAAATTTACTATAAGGCATTAATTTTTCTACATTTATTACATTTCTGGTTAAAGATATTTTTCTAATTTACTTAATAGATAATCTTCTCAAACTTCTTGTAGAAATTTACTAGGATAAACTTCTAGTAATTGATTAAACTTACCCAAGTCTTCAACTACCTTCAGATGAAAATTTGTCATAACTTCCTCTCAAGTGAATTTTCCCAAGCATTAATTTTTCTACATCTATATAAATCTCTGATTAAAGATATTTTTCTAATCTACTTAATAGATAATCTTCTCAAACTTCTTGTAGAAATTTACCGGGAGAAACTTCTGATAATTGATTAAATTTACCTTAATTTTTAACCAAGCATACAAAATTCTTACTCCCAAATACTTTCATTATCTCGACACTCTCCATCTTCCTCACACTCCAAATTTTAGGGTCAGTAAATATTTACTAATTGAGACTAATTATATCTCAAGTAAAATTTACTCACCCGAATTTTTTTAACTATCTTCTAGCACCGTAATAAATAATTACTAACTCAATTTTTTTGTCGATAACACCAAGCAAATAAAGTAGCACCAACAACTAACTTAATTATTTCTAATAACCAATAACCACCGTGCATTTGATTCATTGCCACAGGAACTTCATTAACTGACTCAAACAAATTTAGATTAATACCTAAAGCAGTCATTTGAGGAGTTAAACCATAAGTATCAATGATAGTGATCGCCAATAATAAGATAGAGAAAATAATTGCTGTTTTATTGCTTTTAATGAAATGATTTGGCACAGCACTCAAAACTAATAAACCTGTTAAACCTAAGCTGGCACAAAATAACTCAACTCGGTTAAATAAAGAAAACATTACTGAACCTGCCAATGTAAAATCTGAAGTATTCATCATTCCAGAAACATACATACTTGGCATAATTACTAGGTCTAAAATTATGCAGGCGCTTAACCAGAAACCTAGAGTTAAACAAATTATTGTTTGCCAGCGTTGTTGATTGGACTCCAGATTTGGAGAAATAATTGCCATGACTTTATATATATTTAGTGACTTATTTATAGGTTAACAAAAATTCGACTAAATTAGCATTAAATAGTATTAAGTATTTTTACAATTTATTTCTCATCAAGAATAGGGAGTAGGGAGTAGTTATTAGGAAAATAGAAAAATTGTTAAAATTTACTAAAGATTACTTATAAAATTTAAAAGGATAAAGAATAGTTTATTAATCTCAAAAAACAGTTTTTTCTCTTTCATCTTGAATAATTGGTAAAAAAAACCGTAGGGGTTTGGTCTCCCAACCCAAACCAATATTGCCACCTATTCATAATTCTTGTATTTTATCCAGATGTTTAAACCAAGTAAAATATAATCCTATCGACAACAAAATAAACATCAATAATAAAATACCAAAATTATCCCACTGTTTCATCATAAACATCATTCCCATCAAAAATAAAACTAACTGCCAGGGAATAGCAATCAAAGTTGCCAAAATATCTCGTCGATTTTCTCTTTCAATTTTTGCCTGAATATTAGTTGGTAAATTCTGACTAACCACTCCCCAAAAACCAAAAGGTCGAGTTACCCGATAAAAATTATCAATCACTTCTAAATTAGTTGCTGGAGTTAACAATGTTCCGAAAATACATCCTAACAAAGAACAAATACTCGGCACTAAAAACAGAATATATTCTTGAAGCTGAGGCAAGTTCAATAAAGGTAAAATAACCGCTTTTGTCAAAATCGCTGCCACCAAACCAGCACCAGTACCAATAGCAAATCCATAGCCATTAAATCGCCACCAATACCATCTTAAAACTAAAGGAATAAACAACCCAGTTCCCAATCCTAAAGTTAACCATCCCCAAATATCATTAATATTCGTAATATTAAAGCTAAAAATCAATCCCAAAACAACAATTAAAATAGAAGCTAAACGACCTTGATTAATTAATTGTTGATTAGTAGCTTCAGGTTGAAGATAGGCTTGATAAATATCCTTCACCCAATAAGCAGCACTAGCATTAATAATTGAATCAAAAGTTGACATCGCAGCAGCAATAAAACAAGCAACCAATAAACCCTTAACTCCCACCGGAATATATTCAGAAATTACAGTAGGTAACACTAATTCTGGGTCAGAAATAATCTGATTTTTTAAACCATAATCTATTCCTAATATTGCCAAAGATGTAACCAGAGGCCAACGAAATGATAATAAAAAAATCCAGAATAAAGAAAGTAAACCAGCTTCGCGATCGCTCTTGGCAGCAAAGTAACGTTGAATCATATAACCACCGCCTCCAGCACCACCTTCTAGAAATACTTTAAAGATATAAAATAACATGACTCCACCAAACAAATTAAAGATACTATAATCTCCTGGCAAATCAATTTTTATTGGAGGAATAATACTACTCCATTCTGTTAAATTCCATTCTTGTAATTGTTCCGTACCAGGAATTGAGATAGCAAAAGTTTCTGGCAAAGTTACCGTTTGAAAAGCAATAAAACAGATATATAAAATCGCTACAAAAATCAAAACTCCCTGAAAAACATCAGTCAAAACCACCCCATAAAATCCACTGACAGCAGTATAAATAAGAGCCAAGAAAATCAGAAATATTCCTGCAACTCTATCATCAATACCCAGAAATCCTCCTAAAAACTTTCCTCCTCCCACAGCAAAATAACTCATCGTACCAATAGCAAAAATAATATTAGCAACCGCACTAATAATTCTAGCAATATTTCCCTCCCTATTCTTGCCAAAACGTAACTCCATCCATTCAGCAATAGTCATTACTTGAGCGCGACGATTCCACTTTCCCATAAACGTCATTAAGAAAGCCATAATTAAGACAATACCGCCCCTAATTTCAATAAAAAATCCTTTAGTTCCTAAAGCATAAACTAAAGCAGTTAATACCATAGTACCAGCTAAATCGGTATTAGAAGCCATACCAGAAGCACCCAAAACCCACCAAGGAAGATTACGATTTCCGAGAAAGTAAGATTCAATTCCTGTGGATGCTTTTCTTTCTAGAAACAATCCCAAAGCTATGATAAATAACAAGTAAATTGTGACAATTATATAATCAATTATTTCCATAAAACTATTCCTCAATTAAATATATTAAAACTCAGTAATTAGTTGTTTTTTTATGTGCAAAAAAAAGTGTAATATTTGATTGTAGGGATTTGGCTTCCCAATGCCATCCTCTTGAAGCTTTTCTTTCTCGAAACAATCCCAAAGCTATGATAAATAACAAGTAAATTGTGACAATTATATAATCAATTATTTCCATCAAACTATTCCTCAATTAAATATATTAAAACTCAGTAATTAGTTGTTTTTTTATGTGCAAAAAAAAGTGTAATATTTGATTGTAGGGATTTGGCTTCCCAATGCCATCCTCTTGA
>NZ_JAYKGW010000136.1:0-26496 GCF_035285525.1 Okeania sp.
TTTTCATATTCTTCCATAGAATAGTAAGAATAATATATTCAGTCAATAGAAAACAGGAATTTACAATGACAACAACTAAAATTCACTTATGGACAGTAAAAGAATACCATAAAATCATAGACTATGGTATTCTCACCCCAGAATCTCGTGTCGAACTTTTAGAAGGTCATATTATTAAAATAAACCCTCAACGTGCCCCCCATGCTGCCACAACTCAACGGACATCTGATTATTTAAAAGCTCAATTAAGTCAGCAAGTTTATATTAGAATGCAGTTACCTATTACATTATCAAATTCTGAACCAGAGCCAGATATTGCTGTAGTTAAAATCGATCCATTATTTTATGGAATTCACCACCCTACTCCACAGGAAATATTCTTTTTAATTGAAATTTCTGACACGACTTTGAAAATAGATAGGCAAGAAAAAGCACTTATTTATGCCAAAGCAAATATTCCCGAATATTGGATATTAGATGTGAGTAACCGTCAAGTTTATGTCTGTCGTTATCCTACAGCAAAAGGTTATCAATCAGAAACTATTTTGTCAGATAATGAAGTAATTAATCCTTTGAATTTTCCATCAGTTTCTTTATCTCTGACAGAAATGTTTTTGCCATAGTATAGGTTGTTATATATAATCAAATTGAACAGCTATTATTGTGGCGTTTTATAACTAAAATTACTGTCCGACTTGAAATATTTGTTCTGCTGTTAAATTTATTTCGGGAAAAGTAGGGGAAACCACCACATTTTCACCTCCAAATAAATTGAGGATATATTCACCTTCAACTAAATAGTAAACCGAAATAGTTGGCTGTTTGGGGTTTCCAATATAGCGCCCACCTCCTAACCCTAAATAATCAATTATCCAATACTCGTTTATCCCTAATTTTTCATATTCTCTCAACTTCATTAAATAATCATCTTGCCAATTTGTACTTACTACTTCTATTGCTAATTTAACACTTTTACCTTTAGTAATGGTGGAGCGCTTATTCCAAATAGGCTCATTAACCTCCCCCCTTTCAAAGGGGGGTTGGGGGGGATTTATAACATTAATCATCCAATACTATTACATTAGGAATATAAGCAGATTTATCGGAATCTATAGCCTTAATTAGTCCTTGTCGAGGCATAAAAAAAAGGAAGGTTTAAACATTTAATTTCCACACTTAATTCTGAAGCGATAAAACCAGCTACTTTTTCGTTAGTTCCAGTAGATTGCACTTTGATAATTTCTCCATTATGTAATTAAAACCGACCATAACCATCAGGATACTATTCCCATTAATACTCCTTTTGATATATTAATTATTAATTATTAATTATTGCAAAATATCCTGTTTTGATTCTGGAATCAGCATTTTAGTAATCCTTTTGATATATGGATTATTAATTATTAATTATTAATTATTACAAAGCCAAATTGAAAATCTCGTTAGCAGATAAATTAAACTGGGGAAAAGTTGGGGAAACAATTAAAGCTTTTTCAGTAAAAGAAATCATCTGATATTCTCCATCAACTAAACTACAAACAAATAATGTCGGTTGCTTAGGATTACCAATAAATTTTCTCCCTCCCAATGCTGCATAGTCAACTATCCAATACTCCTCAATACCCATTTCTTCATAATCTCGAAATTTATTATAATAATCATCACGCCAATTAGTAGAAACAACTTCAACAATTAACTTCACCGAATCAGAATTTTGAATAATTGATTCACTTTCCCAACGGGGTTCGGCATCAATAACTTCCTTGTTTAAAACAATTATATCCGGTTCATAACCAGATTTTTCACCAGTAGGTTTAACAATAGATTCTCTAGGAATAGTCCAAATACCACCTTTATCCATCTCCCTAATACTTATCAATAATTGCTCAATTAAAGAACCCGTTAAATTAGAATGTTTTCCCCTTGGTTTAGGCATTTCGATAATTACTCCATCATGTAATTCGTACCGGAGTTTTGAATTTTCAGGATACCAGATGATAAATTCATCAAAATTATATAGTTTTGGTTGAGCTTGGGTATAAGTCATTTCAGTTATCAGTTGTCATAATATCATTTTTGCTTCAATACTTATGTTTAGTAATACTTGAGCAAATTATACTCCATTTTAGCCTCTTACTCCACCGATCGAGTCTTTTTTCACCTTTGAGAAAAACACAGCGATCGCCCATTTCAGTTATCATTTATCAGTTATCAGTTATCAGTACCAACTTCCCAAACGTAAAAGAATTTTATCTTGCAAGTATTTTCCTTTCCAAGCATTCCAATTTCTGATAAATTTCCTAGTAATTGTTTACAATTGAGTGAGGCCAGAAACCCAGTTTCTTATGTAGGCTGAGAAACCCAGTTTCTTATGTGGGCTGAGAAACCCGGTTTCTTTAAGAAACCGGGTTTCTGATTAGCTCCGAACATAATTTACTACAAGCCGATAAATTTTTTAACTGTACAGGAACTACTTAAATTTATTTGAGCTTGTGGAGCTAGAAACCCGGTTTTTTCAAAAAACCGGGCTAGTCAGGAAGTAAGGACTCTAGAACGTGTGGGGACATAAAGAGTAAGCCCAAAAATCTATGTATGCCCAAAAACCCTCGTGAGGCCAGAAATCCGGTTTTTTACCCACCCCAGAAACCCAGTTTTTTACCCACCCCAGAAACCCGGTTTCTGAACCGAGGTCGGGTTTCTGATTACCCAGGTCTATTTTCTTTTGGCTATTGGCGGGTTTATTAACCAATTTATCTCTTTGTACCTCAAAAGCATGGAAATTACTATATCTTAAAAAATGTAATCTAACTAAAAATATCTCTACGCAGATGAAACCAGAAACCGAGTTTTTCCTAGACTTCTATTGCTCAAAACAAAGATTTATCGTAGAAACCGGGTTCCTCCCTTGTAAGTCCTAAAAATATAATCTACAGCAACAGACAAGGCGATTAGGACATGGACTGATGATGAATCAAAGACCAGGGAAAGACTTTTCCACCTGTTCCCACCTTCTGTGTTCCCAGTTAAGTGCTATAACTAAAAAAATCTCTAAACTATGAAACTTCAAACTACTTGGCAATTAGGCAGTAATAATCCAGAAAATCCTAATAATCTAGATACTATTCGTCAATGGTGGGCAGCTCTAGCCGGAAAAGAAATTACCTGGCGACAACGACTAATTCCTGATAGTGGAGATATTTCCCAACTTGATTGGGAACCACAAAGATTTGATGAAATATTTCTGATTTCTCAACCAGAAATTCGTGGTATTACTCTTTATTGGCAGAAACCTAATTCTGCGACAGAAAGCAATACAACTCCACAAAAGTTAGCACTAAATCATACCCGTCAAGAGTTATATATTTTTCCCCAATCTCAACAAAGTTTGGTAATTAGAGTTGGATTATTAGAAGTTAAATATCAAAGAATTGAACTGAATAATCCTGAAGTTTTTGTGGAAAATAATGTTTTATTATTTCAGGATAAAAACCAGTTATTAGAAGTACAAATTAAACTAACTTCTGAACAATTAAATCAATTAAATAATTTCCTAAAAAGTTAAATAATAAGGTGCAGGTTTTTCCCAGAGAAGACAACCTACCCCTCTATCCATTATCCATAACTCTTGAAACCCTTACAGCGATTTTCATTTCAGTAAACCACAGTAGGGACGTTCCATAACAAAAATGCGTTTCATGTCGCGTAGCGATACGTCCCTACAAGATTTTGGTTATGGTGACGTGGTTCATCCATTTGCAAAGCTCTGTATGATGAGCTTGGGGAGTTTGGGAGGTAAGAATTTTGCCTACTTTTCTCAAAAAAATATATTTTTCAACACACTTTAGTCCCAAAAGAGCCGTTCCCAGACTTAGCCATAATTTGTCAATTTTGTCAAACCTTATTTTAAGAAATATGTAAGTAATGGATAGCTCGACTGAAATTAGAAAAACTTACCCTTATCAGCTCTCCCCATCTCCCCATCTAATTTTATAGCTTCCAAATAAGTTCTATAAGAGACAAATTTTCAAGTTAGACTCACTACCACTATAATTAATTTCAGTAATTTTAGATAGGACTTGCGCAACATAAGAAAATATACACCACTTGTAGCAGCAAATACAATTCTCTCTTACTAGATATGCTGCTTTTGCCTAAGTCCTGTTAGAATCAAATTGTTTTTTGAGTCACTAAAAAAATTAATATATATGAACTTACCTGTAATTTTAGATATTGTCATTGGATTAATATTTATTTACCTTAGTTTCTCTTTACTATCAAGTGAAATTCAAAATCTGATAACTATAATTTTGCAATGGCGAGCTACCCACTTAAAAAAATCAATAGAAGAATTAATTGCTGGTGAACTTCATATTCAAAACTACAGTTCCCCATCAAATCCGCAATTAGAAAAAACGAAAAAGTTAACTAATTCTTTATATCAAAATCAATTAATTAAAAATCTTAATTACAGTGGTGGCAAAGGTCCTTTAGAAAGAGGATTTCGGAAAATTGTTCAACGTATTGGCAGTTTAATAGAAAGAATAACTGGAAATGAAAATACTTTTGGTCACCCAAAAACAGGTCCTTCTTATATTCCATCAAATGCTTTTGCTGCTAGTTTAATTGATACTTTGAAAATCCAAGAATCAATGAAAGAAATTAGCGAATATAAACTAGAATATTTTCTAAATAAAACTTTAATTAGAATCAAGAAAATTTTATATGAATTACATATAGAAGATTCTAGAAGTAAGCAGATGATTAAAAATGAATATAAAAATTTAATTCAAGAATTTAAGCAAATTTCTCACAACTATAAAAACGATTTAGCTAGTTTAAATTTGACCTTGGAGCGAATATTAGACAGACTAAATTTATATACAAAAAAAACTGTAAGATATGTGTCAGTGATAGACCATTCTGAATTTAGTAGTAAAATGAATTTAGTGAGGCGAGTATTAGTAAATCTCCAGGAAAAACAAGTCTTGATTGCTGATATGGAGCCAAGTTTTTCTAATCTATTAAAGTTCTGGGGAAAGGTCATAGAAATAGGAGAATCTACAAAAGCAGAATTTAAAGGTAATCAGGGAAGGATATATCAAAAAATTAAAGATACTGTTAATATACTGCCTGAATCTTTACAAAAAAGTTTATATATTTTAGCGCAACAAGCGACAACAAAAATTGGAGAAACAGATAATGCTTTTCATCAATTTCAGGTAGAAATTGAGAAATGGTTTGATAATAGCATGGAAAGAGCGACTGGTGTTTACAAACGTAATGCTAGAGGTGTTGCTTTTTTGATTGGTTTTACTATTGCTATAGCTGCTAATGTTGATACATTAAATATCATCGATCATTTATCAAAAGATACTTTGATGCGAGCCACTATTAGTAATTATTCTGAAGAGTTAGTGAGTCAAGCTAATGATAATCTCAATGAGGAAGAATTACAAAAGGTTCAATCTCAAGTAAATTTGGCTCTAGATAATTTAGAATTACCTATTGGTTGGAGTCAAGATAATAATAATAAAACAAGTGAAAGTCAATTATCTATTTATTTAGTAGGATTGAAAAAATTATTGGGTTGGATAATTAGTGGAATCGCCATATCTATGGGAGCTAATTTTTGGTTTAATTTATTGAAGAAGATTTTTGAGTTGAAAAAATAGAAAGCTCGCACTTTTTCAAGACTTAATATAAGTATAGCAATCCTAAATAAGTTATAAAATTTGATGGTAGGGGTTTGGTCTCCCAACCCATATCGGTCTCCCAACCCATATCTATAATAAGTTATAAAATTTGCTGGTAGGGGTTTGGTCTCCCAACCCCAGCTTTAAGGGATTTGGAAACCAAACCCCTACAGTTTTATCTCACAAATCACTCTATATTCCTATAGTTCTTCTAATATTGTAAACCTGACATGATTAATTGCCAAATTACCAATTGAAACTTCTTCTTTGTTAACAGGAACTCCCTTATTTTTAATACTTTCAAATTTAATTCCTTTACCAATTTCTACATGATACCAAGCTAAACCCATAAAAAATCTCAATGGATAAGGACCACCTTCATATAAATCATCAGGATTTGACTCCATTGGAACCCAACCAAAACCAGGTAAATAAAACTCTAACCATACATGATTAAATTCTGGCTCCAAAGGTACGCCTTTTCTATCAGCAAAAGCCGGACATTTATAACGACCTATTGTTCGACAAGCAATACCATTTAATCGCGCTAAAGCTAACAATAATCCCACATATTCTCCGCAGGAACCAATACCTCTTTCCAACACAATATCTGGAGTTTCAATCTTAGATGTTACTTCATAAGAAAGTTGATCGTAGACATAATTTCTAATATTTAAAAGTTGACGTAATATATTAGTTTCTCTTCTAACCGCTTCTTCAGCACCTCGAATAACTATCTCTTTATCCATTGCCAAATTATCATTATCTACCAAATATTTGGCTTGAAAATCTGGTGGAAGTTCGGGAATATTTTCTACATTAAAAGGTTGAATTTGATACTTAATTGCCCTAACTTCTAATAAAGCTTTCCAACCAAAGATTCTTCTTTCTGTTTGACGTAGTGGTTGAAACCGAAAAACCGCAACTTTTTCTCCATCTTGAATTTCTTCAGTAAAAGGCATTCCAATCGCAGAAATTTCCCTAACTTTTTGTCGATGAGTTTCTGAAGGTAAAGCCATACGCCATTCTAAATCTTCTAAAAATACTTCATCTAAAGGTTCTAATTCTTCCACATAAGACATCTCAATTAAAAAACCATTAGAAACCGCATATTTTTCCTGTTCATTATAATAGAAATTAAGAGGATGTATGAAAGTGCGATCGCGCTTACTTAATTGATATTGTTGTGCCGAGTTGGGGTCATCTCTAATATAAAGTTCATCCCCAGAATAAGCAACATAAAGTTGTCTTTCTCCTGTAGTTAAATTCCGATAAAATGCTAATCCAGTTGGAGATTCAAAAGGAGTTAATACACTAAATTTTACTTGACCAGTTGCTCTTTCTAAACAATAAACAGTTTGTTCTTCGCGATCGCAAACCCACAATTCTTCGTCGTATACAGTAATATTTTCAAGCCCTATTCCTGGAGCATAAAATCCTGTAATTTGTTGTTTAGTATTTTTATCAAAAACTATAATTTTTCCCAATTTTTGACAGGTAACATAAACAGTTGATTCCCAAACAGCAATTCCATCAGCATTATAAGGTAAAGTAAAAAAATGCTGCCATTTTAAGACTTTTTCTGATGAATTACTGATAGCATTGAGACAGAAATAAATTTTATTTTCCCATGTTAACCAGAGAGTATCTTTCCAGATAGAAATACCAGTAACATCAACAAATTCATCAGTTTGATAAGGATTAATAACAATAGTGTTATCTGTTTTTGGGTCGATTTTTAGCAGAAAACCACGGTTTTTGTCAATAGCATAGAGAGTCTCTCTGGCAAAGACAATACTATGCAATGAAGCTACTCCAACTGGTCTAATCGTCCGTAGTCCATTATTTGGTTTTTGGGTATTTTCAGATGATTCAAAATTCATGTTAAATTTAGAATAAATATTGTCAAGAAATCTTTTTTTTTGAGTATTGATTTTATACTATAGCAATCCGTGCATAGATTGCGAAAAATCAAAAAGTAGATAAAAAAACCAAAACTCTTATCTGTTCTCTGTTCCCTAAAAGTAGTAAGATTTTTATACACAAATATATTAGAGGATTGCTATATACGATTATTAGATATCTCCAAAAAGAAAAAACAGGAAATCAATTCTTATCCATAAATTATGAATTATTTCTCCCTATTGCCTATTGCCTATTCATTTATTGACAAAGTTAAATAGTTTGTGTTCCAACTTCAGAAAAAACTTATATTTGTTATCATTTTAGAACTGTAGTTCCTTTTAGCAATTAACAATGAAAAATTAATAATTAATAATGGTTCCTTCTTAAAAGAAGGGGATTGCCTAAAAGGAAAACTTTTTATTTATCCCCTTAAAGGGGGAGGCTTTAAACCTGAACTATTGAATAAATAATTATTGAATATAAACTCTTGATTATTAATTATTAACTATTAATTATTAATTGTTTTGTAAGCCTTATTTATGTAATATTTTCGTAAGTATTTCCTGGGTCATGCTGCGCCAACAGCTATTAGCCATCAGCCGTCAGCAAATCCTATCTAAGATATGAAAATGGCTTTAAATAAATATAACCTTTAAGGTCGCCTTTGAGAGTAAGATTCAATTTACCCCAACAAAGCCAAGCTTTTATCCACAAATAAAATAAATAGCTGACCGCTAAATACTGACTGCTATTTGCGCAGCATTCTCCAGGAAATGCTTACATATTTTCAGTCTTGAAAGTAAACCATTTTTTAGAATAAATTTTTAATATCTAGTTAATTGGAGAGTAAGCATTTCCTGCCAAATGCCCACATTATTAATTATTATCCCTATCCATTATTAATTATTAATTAGGGGTTGCTGAATAAATCTAAAAGTCTTTAAAGATAAAAGTTTTAGCCTTTTTAAGTATGGAAAAAGTAGCTAGTTTTTGGCTGTTGTGGTCTGAAAATGGTAAAGTTTTGACACTAAAAATCAGAAAATTTGGCCGTAGCAGATAGTATAAACAGTTAAGTGTTCCCACCTTCTGTGTCCCCTTTCTTCACTAACAAACTTTTTCAGCAAACCCTAATTATTAACTAGACAGTGCAAAGTTCTAGGAATAACTATTGCTAGCTAAGAATTTCAGCTATCTAAAAGTTAGAAACTTTCTACTGAGAACTGTAGGTGCTATAAACCTTTACCAGTAATACTTTAACCCTTGAAAATAAATAATTTTTTAGGAGAACTTTAAACTCTCCAGTATTATTAATTATTAATTATTCATTATTCATTATTTTCCTTATTCCTAAAAATGTTAAAAATTATCTTATTAACTCCTAGCACATTGATAATTATTTGCCTATTAGCTAATCAAGCTATATCCGAAACTATAACTATAAATAAAAATAAATCATTCAGCAAAACTTCTTCAGGACTCACCCATAAATCTGGTTTATTAACTAAATTTCCCAATTTTAAAAATAATAAACATAATCAACCTACTTTATCAGTTGATTCGTGTAAATTTTGTTCATTAACAACCGAGAAAAAAAATATTTCCGCACTCAAAAAATCTAAATTTAGATCATCTAAGTTAACTTCTGAAAATAAGGCAAAAGCCAAGAAAAAAATTAATCCCAAAATTTTAATATCTCAAATAAAAAAAATAGAACAGATAAAATTAATTGCAGATTCAAAAACCTATCCTCAACCAAAACATATTCCACAAATACAAACACCAAAACTAACTGAAACCTTACCCCATAGTCAACAAATACTTACTTCCCCTAAACTAATCAATACTTTAACCAAAACCCCATCAACCTATGCCCAAAATACTCAAACCAATCCATCAGTAAGACCAAACTTACCAGAAAACCCCCGACCAGAGCCAAATCGCGATCGCTTTCTCCAACCCCTTCCCCAACCAACCGAACCAGAAACCCCCAAAAAAGAGGAACTAGAAAAACCACCATCTCCCCAACCTCTTCCAGATGAACCAGCTCAACAGATTCCTGTCCAGAAAATTTTAATATTAGGAAGTACAATTTTAACCCCAGAAGAAATTAATACCCTCGTTAGGCCATTAGAAGGACGTTCAGTCACCTTATCAGAACTTAGACAAGTAGCAGATAAAATTACCGAAATCTATCTAGAACGTGGCTATATAACCTCCAGAGCATTTTTACCTCCTCAAACCATCACAGAAGGAACCGTTGAAATTCAAGTTATAGAAGGCATTTTAGGAGAAATCCAAATTGAAGGGACAAAAAGACTAAGGGACTCCTATATCAAAAGTCGCATCCAACTTGGGGGCAGAAAACCATTAGACACTGCTAAACTAGAAAATCAGCTACGGTTGCTTCGGTTTAATCCTTTATTTGAAAATATTGAAGCTAGTTTACGAGCTGGAGAACAACCAGGAGAAAGTATTCTCATTGTTCGAGTTACAGAAACAAATCCTCTGGAATTGAGTATAAATATTGATAATTATTCTCCTCCTACCGTTGGTTCCGAAAGAGCTGGTTGGACTGCCCTACATCGTAACTTAACTGGGCGGGGTGATTTTTTGGTAGTATCTTACAATACTACTAGGCTTTTTAACGATGAATCAGATGTCTTTGACTTTATCTATAGTTTGCCTATTAATGCCATGAATGGTACTTTGCAGGCAAGAGTCGCACCAAATAGTAATAGAATTGGTCAAACTTTTGATAATTTGGATATTAGTGGCACAACAGATGTATACGAGCTTAGTTACCGTCAACCTATATTGAGAAGTCCCAGAGAAGAATTAGCTTTGTCTTTGGGTTTGAGTTATCAGCAGACAAAAACTTTCCTTAATGATGAACTTTTTAATTTTTCTAACCCAGATGACGCTCAGGATGATGGTATTAATACTACTACTGTGATTAGACTGGGACAAGATTATATTCGTCGAGATTCTCAGGGTGCTTGGGCCCTGCGATCGCAATTCAATATTGGTACTGGTTTATTTGATGCTACTGTCAGACAAGACCCAGAACCTGATGGACATTTCTTTAGTTGGTTAGGCCAAGTCCAAAGAATCCAGAGATTAAGTCGTAATCATTTATTAATTGTCCAGGGAGATTTGCAATTGTCCTCAACTCCTGTATTACCGTATCAACAATTTATTATTGGTGGTGGTTTATCGTTACGGGGCTATCGTCAAAATATTAGGTCTGGAGATAATGGTTTTCGGTTTTCTATTGAGGACAGAATTACGGTTTATCGGGATGAGTCTGGTTTGCCATTGATACAGCTTACTCCTTTTATAGATATTGGAGCTGTCTGGAATGATGGTAATAATCCTAATAATGAGTTTCAACCAGACCAAAGATTTTTGGCTGGAACTGGAGTAGGTTTAATTTGGCAACCTTTGCCAGAGGTTGATTTGCGTTTGGACTATGCTTTTCCTCTGGTAAATCTTGATGATCGTGGCAATAATGCTCAAGATTCTGGATTTTATTTTAGTGTAATTGTGAGACCTTTCTAATTTAAGTCAAAAGTCAAAAGTCAAAAGTCAAAAGTCAAAAGTCAAAAGTCAAAAGTCAAAAGTCAAAAGTCAAAAGTTAAGTAGGGTGTGTTAGCGATAGCGTAACGCACCAGCAAATCAAAAATGGTCCAGTAGGGTGTGTTAGTAGATTTTTGTTGGGTTGAGGAACGAAACCCAACCTACGTTTATTCCACTAATTTTGACTTTGGAATTATTTTTTTTGTTGTAAAAATTAACCTTGACTGATTATTCTCCTCAATAATTGAATTTATGACAAGCCCATAATTCAATACTCAAATTCAACTCAATATCAATTTGAGCCTCAAAGTATTTGATAGCTTAGATTTCAGCAGCAAAATTTTTTCTTAATATATGATTTTATCAATTTTTTTTAATATTGTAACTATTTAATAATAATAAAATAAATAAAAATTTTAATAATGATAAAATTTAGATTAATTATTACTATCAGCTCAAAAAATAAACTTTAAAATCAATCAAAATAAAATAATCACTCTTAGACCAGTTTATAAAATTTGACCCTCTTTCTTTTTCTATTGAAGTTAGACAATAATCTCAATTGAGGAGGCAAAAAAAATGGCTACAGGAAATTAGAAATCAGAAATCTAAAGTAATCTCTGACCTGAAAATCAGGTTTCAAGCCTATCCATTCCAGGATTTACTGATAACTAATAACTGAAATGCCTTATTTAACCGGGGCTGGCTGATTAAATATAAAAGTCTTTATATATAAAGGTTTTAGGCTTTTTAGGTGGTAAAAAAGTACGCTGGTTTTGGCTCATGAAAACTGCTCAAGTGAGTATTTGGGTAAAACAAAAGCGCCCAAGTCAGGGGATAATTTTTCCGATTTATCGGGAACCGTGTATGTCTTCTACAACTCCTTATTCCTCTTGACTCTGTAAGGACGTTGCATAAGGACGTCCCTACTACTCCCTACTCCCTACTCCCTACTCCCTACTCCCTACTCCCTACTCCCTACTCCCTCCCTGCCTTAGCAGAAAGACAATTAAAGCGCAAACCCTACCTAGATAATTATTAGGAGAAAAAAAGTGAAACTATCAGTATACGGAAAAGGTGGAATTGGTAAATCTACAACAAGCTGCAATATCTCAGTTGCCCTAGCCAAACGTGGTAAAAAAGTTCTACAAATCGGTTGTGACCCCAAACACGACAGTACATTTACCCTGACAGGATTTCTAATTCCCACAATTATTGACACCTTGCAAGAAAAAGACTATCATTATGAAGACATTTGGCCAGAAGATGTCATCTATAAAGGCTATGGCGGTGTAGACTGTGTAGAAGCAGGTGGACCTCCCGCTGGAGCAGGTTGTGGTGGCTATGTTGTTGGGGAAACAGTAAAACTACTCAAAGAATTAAACGCCTTTGACGAATATGACGTAATTCTATTCGACGTATTGGGCGACGTAGTTTGTGGAGGTTTTGCCGCCCCACTAAACTATTCCGACTACTGCATGATAGTTACAGACAATGGTTTTGATGCCCTATTTGCAGCGAACCGGATAGCCGCTTCTGTACGAGAAAAAGCTCGTACCCACCCCCTACGTTTAGCTGGCCTCATCGGCAACCGTACATCAAAACGTGATTTAATCAATAAATATGTAGAAGCCGTACCAATGCCAGTATTAGAAGTTCTCCCACTAATTGAAGATATTCGAGTCTCTCGTGTTAAAGGCAAAACCCTCTTTGAAATGGCCGAAACCGATCCTTCTCTACAATATGTTTGTAACTATTACCTAAATATCGCCGACCAAATTTTGGCATTGCCAGAAGGAGTAGTACCCAACGAATCTCCAGATCGGGATTTATTCTCTTTGTTATCTGACTTCTACTTAAATCCCAGTCAAACTCAAGTTAAGTTGGAGGATGAAGAGCTAGACTTAATGATGGTTTAATAGATTTAGCCGTTCTCAGGATAAGGAATACAAAAATCATGGTTTTCTTTAAACAACTATCAACGTCCCTCAAACAAAAATGGTTAGAGTATTACCAAAAAAACCGCCCTTGGTTAATACTCCACATGACAGAACAAAATACAGTCCAAACTCCCGATGGAGGTAGGAGACCCGTATCATACCTTATCCTGGGAATTCTCAATGCCCTGGATCCAGAATTAGAAGCGCTAATGTTGCCTTTCTCTAAGCTCAAGGCCGATGCAGATAGTTTAATAGAGGTTTTAGAGTTAAATTTTGACCCTGACATTGCCATAGGGAAAAAATCAGGTTCTTCCCCAGATAAGTCAACATCTATAGGTCAGACAAGTGAAGATTCTCACGAGTCACCAGGAGCAGATCAGCCAATTATGCCAGATATCATTGAAGATTCTGATGATTTGGGTACTGCTGCTGCTGCTGCGATTACTGGAGCTGCTGCTGTGGCTGGAGGAGTAGCATTGGCAGCAGGATTAGATCAAAATGGCAATGATTTATCTGTTGATGACCAAGATGAATCAGATTTGGCACTGGAAAGTGATGATGAGTTGATTTTAGATTCTGGCTCAGAAGTTGAGGATGATTTGGAATTAGATATGGTTCCCGATCAATCGGATTCAGAAACAGATGATGATTTTAATTTGGAATTAGATACGGTTCCCGATCAATCAGATTCCGATTCAGAAATAGATGATGATTTTAATTTGGAATTAGATTCAGATTCAGATTCAGAAATAGATGATGATTTTAATTTGGAATTAGATTCAGATTCAGATTCAGAAACAGATGATGATTTGAATTTGGAATTAGATTCAGATTCAGATTCAGAAACAGATGATGATTTGAATTTGGAATTAGATTCAGATTCAGAAACAGATGATGATTTGAATTTGGAATTAGATTCAGATTCAGAAACAGATGATGACTTAGATTTGGAATTAGAATCAGACTCAGAAACAGATGATGACTTAGATTTGGATATAGAATCAGCAGCAGATGAGTTAGATATGGCAGCAGATTCTGGCTCAGAAATAAATGATGAGTTGGAATTGAATATAGAATCAGAACCAGATGATTTAGATTTGGAATTAGATATGGTTCCCGATCAATCAGATTCAGAAGCAGATGATGATTTGAGTAGTATTGACCTTGATGATTTAGGTGACAATCAGTCTGATGATCTTGATATAGATGCCAATGGCTCTAATTTTCTGGCAGAAGATATTCCCGATCCATTCGAGGATACATCAGCTAAGTTACATGAGTCAGGATTGGATGATCTTGGTGATGATGATATAGATTTATTTGGTCAAGATTCCTCAGATGAAATTGGCGATCTAGATCTCAGCGACTTAGGAGATGATTTGTCTTCTGATGACTTAGAAGACTTAGATATTGACTTGGATGGAGAAGATTTGAGTTTAGATGAAGCCGATCTAGATTCTTTAGCAGGAGATAAAAAGTCTTCTCAAGATGATCTTGAAGGATTGTTGGGTTAAGTACCAAGAATACTAATTCTGTAAGCATTTCCTGCGGAATGCTGCCAAAACAGCCATTAGCAGTCAGCCAACCTCCTGCGGAGGAACTGCCTCTTGCAGAGGAGCTGCCTCTTTCATCCGAAAATATAAGGAACCGGGAAGATGTCCCCATACAAAAAACTATTAAAATCTCAAGCTCATTTATGCAATGCCATTATAAAAATAGCTAATACAGGACTTACGCAAAGGTACTATATATAGTGTGTCGGTGCGTTGTCGTTGTACGCTAAAACACCCTACTAGACCCTTTCACCTTAAAATGGTGCATTAGAAAATGGGGAGATGGGATGATGGGGGGATGGGGGGATGGGGTGACGAAAAAAGCTATTGCACTATTTTAGGTGAAATAATGCACTACCAATAGCTGGAAAAAATTAGGAATTATATCAAATTCATTAGTATCCTTAGAATCCAAAGCTGTAGGGGTTTGGTATCCCAACCCTCTACAAACAATGCTATGAACATCTAGCAGGGTTTTTTGACTGGAAAAAATTAGGAATTATATCAAATCCATTAGTATCCTTAGAATCCAAAGCTGTAGGGGTTTGGTCTCCCAACCCTCTACAAACAATGCTATGAATATCTAGCAGGGTTTTTTGACTGGAATTATATCAAATCCATTAGTCTCGGTAGAATCCAAGGCCGTAGGGGTTTGGTCTCTCAACCCTCTGCAAACTAGGGTTTTTTGCCAATACTCAATGCTGATGGTAAAACCTTATTCTCCAAAGCCAGCGGATTTGATATCGCACAAAATATTAATAAATTAGGAGTATTTTTTATGACTAATACTGTTCAACCAGAAGGTTTAACTTTTGAATGCGATACAGGCAATTATCATACTTTCTGCCCGATTAGTTGTGTATCTTGGCTTTATCAAAAAATTGAAGATAGTTTCTTCTTAGTAATAGGTACTAAAACCTGTGGTTATTTCCTCCAAAATGCTATGGGAGTAATGATTTTTGCTGAACCTCGTTATGCAATGGCTGAGTTGGAAGAAGGTGATATTTCAGCTAAGTTAAATGACTATGATGAACTCAAACGTTTATGTGTACAAATTAAGCGCGATCGCAACCCTAGTGTGATAGTTTGGATTGGCACTTGTACCACTGAAATTATCAAAATGGATTTGGAAGGTTTGGCTCCAAAATTAGAGGCAGAAATTGGTATTCCGATTGTGGTTGCTCGTGCTAATGGTTTAGATTATGCTTTTACTCAAGGGGAAGATACGGTATTAGCAGCAATGGCAGCTCGTTGTCCGAAACAAGTTTTAGAAGCAGAAAAAGAGGAAAGAACTGGCATTCAAAAACTGTTAACTTTTGGCAGGAAAAAAGAGGAAGTGGCTGCGGAAGAATCTGAGTATTTTAATCATCCTCCTTTGGTTTTATTTGGTTCTTTACCAGACCCAGTTGTAACTCAATTAACTTTAGAATTGAAGAAGCAAGGAATTAAGGTTTCTGGTTGGTTGCCTGCCAAACGTTATACGGAATTACCGGTTATTGAAGAGGGGTATTATGTATCAGGTTTAAATCCTTTCTTGAGTCGTACTGCTACTACTTTAATGCGTCGTCGTAAATGTAAATTAATTGGGGCGCCATTTCCAATCGGACCTGATGGAAGTCGGGCTTGGATTGAGAAAATATGCTCTGTTTTTGGCATAGAAGCTAAAGGTTTAGATGAAAGAGAAAAGCAAATTTGGGAGAATTTAGAAGACTATATTCAGTTAATTCGTGGTAAGTCTGTCTTCTTTATGGGAGATAATTTATTAGAGATTTCTTTGGCTCGTTTTTTGATTCGCTGTGGGATGACTTGCCCAGAAATTGGTATTCCTTATATGGATAAAAGATATCAAAAGGCTGAGTTAGAAATGTTAGAAAAAACTTGTCAAGAAATGGGTACGCCTTTGCCAAAGATTATTGAGAAACCTGATAATTATAATCAGATTCAAAGGATTTATGAATTAGAGCCAGATTTGGTAATTACTGGTATGGCTCATGCTAATCCTTTGGAGGCACGGGGTATTAATACTAAGTGGTCAGTTGAATTTACTTTTGCTCAAATTCATGGGTTTACAAATGCTCGTGATATTCTGGAGTTAGTGACTCGTCCTTTGCGCCGAAATCATGCTTTGAAAGATTTAGGTTGGAATAAGTTAGTAAAGGAAGAAGCTAAGGTTTAATTAATGGATTTTTAGTGGGTTTTACTAATGGATAATTGATAATTGATAATTTGAGATAGTTTTCATTATTGATTATCCATTAATTAATAGATATACTAATTTTTTAGGAGTCGGAAACTAAAAGAAAGCTGAGATTTTATAGGCAAATCTAGTCAGTCGAAAAATTCTGATAATTTTGCCAATAAATATTTTCACATCGAGTTAGACAAATACTCTGGGTTAGTTTTGAGAATTTACTGATTTAGATTTCAGGCAGATAGGAGATGATAATTTTCTGATTCTACTAATTTTTTAGGAGTCGGAAACTATGATCAATGACCCTCGAAAATTAAATCTTACTCATTATTAATAGATTTAGAACCAAGCTCTGTACTCAAATACCTCTAAACTGTCTAAATATAATTTCTACTAATCTATAGAAGCTTTAACATTGTTTTTGTTAATAAAAAAAATCCTATTTTTTCTGAATTATTACAAAATATTTCACGAGCTTGCGTTGTTTCATGGATTTGTATCATACTGATACATTAAGGTATGATGCCAATGTTCTGTTTAAAATCAAAATTACTTCTTTAAAATAAACCTACAATCAAGTATTTACGTTAAAACTATTCTAGATATTGAGATTTGTCACTAGGTGGCTAGAAGCTGAAAAAAACAAATTTTGCAGAAGTAAAAATACCTAAGTAATTATAGGCATTGACAAAATATTACAAATAGTGTAAAAAACTGAGCTACTGATTAAATCTCAAAAAAATTACAGATAAAGGCAAGTGTCTTTTTCGGTCGGGAAAAAGTACCTGGTTTTTAGCTTTTCATGCACGATTCCCGAAAAATAGGATTTTGGATAAACAAGAACGGAAAAATGAAGGTAAAATTATTACCCCTACCTTATCTCTCTTCCTACCCTCCCACACTCTGCTTTTTTCAGCAAACCCTAACTACTCCCTACTCCCTACCTTAAAAAGACTTTTTAAGAATTAACAACTGATTTTGCTGTTTTTACCTGGTTTGGATTAATTGCCGCTTTGGGATAAGCAATACGTTTGTGATTGTACTGCTCCCAAACCTGTACAAAAATCTCCGCAATACTCGACATTTCTCCCCTTGTCAAACCAGAATCAACCAATTGATTATCCTGCCATCGTGCCCGCATAATTTTTTTCACCATTTGCAGCGCATCCTTATGAGTAGCATCCTTCAGCGATCGCAACGCTGCCTCACAAGAATCTGCCAACATCACAATACCTGTTTCCCGTGACTGAGGAATAGGCCCTGCATAGCGAAAAACCTCTTCCTTCACCACCTTTTTTGTCTTTTCATTTCTTTGCTTGGCTTGGTAATAGAAAAAAGCAATTAACATCGTACCCTGATGTTCAGGAATAAACGCCGTAATAGCGTTCGGCAACCTATGCTTACGAGCCATGACCAACCCTTCAGTAACGTGCTTTTTAATAATTTCTACACTCACCCACGGATCATTAATTTGATCGTGTTTATTCGGTCCTCCCATTTGATTTTCAATAAAACCTAATGGATCGTGCATCTTACCAATATCATGGTACAAAGTACCCGTTCTCACCAATTCCACATTGCAACCAATTTCTCTTGCTGCTGCTTCCGCCAAACTTGCCACAAACATAGTATGCTGAAAAGTACCAGGTGCTTCCGATGCCAAACGCTTCAATAAAGGACGATTAGGATTAGCCAACTCAGACAAACGGATCGGAGTAATCAAATCAAATAAATGCTCCAAATATGGACTCAAACCCAAAGCCACAATACTCCAAAGCAGACCCGCTAGTGCTTGTAAACCCACTGGAGCCATAATTGCAGACCATAATAATTCCGAACTAGCACGAACAATCAAAATTGTCAATAAATACACCAGACCTTGAGTTAACCCCACCCCTACACCCAAGAGAGCCTGTTCCTCACGGGAGCGCATTTTTTGAGCTACCAGACTACCAACAATACCACCAGCAGCACTAGCAAACCAATCTATCCCATCAACATCCATACCAATAGGGAGTACCACAGATATCAATCCCACCAATGTTACTCCCATAGTTGAACCATAGAAGTTTCCTACCAACAAACCAACTGCTGGTAAACTACTATTCCAAGGAACTTTGAACCCCACCAGTAACGGCGCACTTAAACTCAATAATAGTAAAAGTATATTATCTCTACGCCTCAATCCAGATTGTAATTGTGTTTGTACTATAACTACTATACCTACAGCGCCACTCACAATACAGACAAATACCACTAAGCTACTCCAATTTACCCTCCGGCGACTCAGAGTAAAGTGGTCTAGCAATATAAATGCCTTGCGGTTAATTTTTTCTCCTGCCTTGACAATAACTTCATTCTTTCGGACTTTGTACTCTACAGGTTTAACATCTTCTGCTGCCAACTCTACTAATTTCTTAGTTCCTTCTAAATCTTTTACTAAATTAGCCTCCAAAACATTCTTCAAAATTTTAATTGCTAAATCTTCACTTTCCGAGGGAACTACACCAGTGACCTGAACTTTTAGTGCTTTAAACCATTCCTGTCTGGGAAAATTTGGGGATATTCCTTGAGCCAACATCCGAGCTTTTACTATTTGAACACCCACCTGAGTTTTTTCCCAAACAGCATCAGATAACTCTAGTAAAGTAGGATCATAAACCTTATAACCTTTATTTTCTCCATCTTCACCCAAAATTTTTGTAGCGTTTTGATAGGAGTTGCGAGCTTGGGATACCTCTTCTATAATTTGAAGGTAGTTTTCAAATAAACTTCCTTTACGATATGCTAGTAATTCGGAAATTGCTTTTCTATCTCTAGTATTAATGACTGTAAGAATATTTTTTTGATTATTTTTTGGTATTGATGTTTTGCCAGACAATTCTTCTTCTACTGAAGCTTGTATTTCCACATTATTGTTTTCACTTGTAACTTGTTCTGAGTTTTGAGTTGCTGTAGGAGAAGTAGTTCTTTTTGATTCAGGACCAGGAGGTTTTTCTTGTAATTTTTCCTCAATTATTTTTTGAATAACCTGCCACTTTTCTTGGGAAACTTGACGTAAATATTGTTGAGTAGTGGTTGATAATATACCTGTGTTTACAAAAGGAAAATTACCAACTTCTTCTCTAGCTTGATTACCCAGTAGCAATATTTCTTTTAATTCCTTGTCCACCCTTTGATTCACTGATTCATTAATCATAAACACAGTGATATCCCCAAGTCTTACTGACTTACGCTTCTGCTCAGTTAATTTACTATCAATTACCACAGCATTATCTGGAGCTTTTATGGTTTTTGGAGAAATAATTTCCTCTCTCAATTCTGGTTCCCTGTAATAACCTTGACCCATAGTAGCTGTTAGGGATGCTATTGCAACTACAACCAACATTGGAGAAGTCGCCATAGTTGACCAACGGGATGTTTTTTCTGTTTTCTGGGGTTTCAACAATTTCCCAATTAAATGTGTTAGATACATATTTCTTGATGCCTAAACATCATAGAGTTTTCAAGAGCTACTAGCTGAATGGGGGCGAGGTGAAATAACATTGCTGGCAACAACTGTCGGCATTATACTTGGTGTAATATTTGGATCATAAACCCCACACCAAACTGCCCAAAGGTTTTTTGCTAACTTCATAATCTCTATTTCATCTTTCATGCTCAAAAGTTCAACCCCCATTTTTTGTCGCCATTCTACAGGAACTCCAAAAATACTATTATAAGCTCCTGACAAAGTACCTACAATAGTACAGGTTTGAGTTGTCCATCCTGTTCTTGCGGAACGTAATACTGCTAAACTAAAGTCTTCTGGGGTACTTAAAAAGCAATATAGGGCCAGAGAGATAGGTGTGAAAAAAGTAGAAGATAGGGACTTTTGTTGACCTTGCCACAGTATTTGCTGTTTTTCAATATATTTAACATCTTCTGAGAAATGATTTATGGCTGCATCTAAATTTGCTCCCTCATTAATCAATTTGTCTACTTGTCTAAGTTGTCCTACTAATGGTTCTTTTTCCCCAATATAGTCGATAATTTTTGGTATAATGTTTAGTGGTTCTAGTCTCTCTGTCAAAATTTGGGTTATTATATATCCAACTACTAAATTGCTGAGATTAACTTCTAAATAATTTTTCCAAACTTTTCCCCATTCCTCCAATTTTTGTTGCAGTTTCAATTTATTATCATGGTAAAGCAAGGAAACTGGCAAACTAGAAATAATTGCATTACTGGCTGTTGGGTTGAAAATATCGTCATTGTTTATGTAGTTAAGACTAGGCTGTTTATTATTAACTATGCTTACTAATTTTTCTAACTCTTTTGGAGAAGATTTTATTGTTGTATTTGGAGCATTAGTATAGTCTTTTTTCTGATTCCACTTATCTTGCCATTCTTTATAAACTTTTTGCCAATCATCTTGGTTAAATTCCTGTTTTCTAATTAAACTTTCTGAAGAATTAACAATAATTTCTACCCATTTTTGTAGTTGTTTTTTCTCATAATTTGATAGGTGTAATTTATCTTTATTAATAGATAATCTATAATTTTCCCTATTCTTTTCTATTTGATTCTCAAAGTAAAAACCTACATAACTTCCTAAAACTGCTCCTAGCAAAGCACCTTGAAATTTACTCAAGAGAGAATAGTTCACTATTGTTTCATTTATTATAAAATTTATAGTCAGTATTCAGCCTTTAGCTAGGCTATTTATATTAGGAAATGCGAAATTCAGCAAAGAAAGAATTAACGTCCAAATAAAATTAAAAGTTATAAATAAAATTAGTCATTATAACCTTAGAATTGCTTAATTACTAAAAATAGCTATTGGTGAAGTATTGCGCAGGAAATGCTTAATACTTACAATCTATTTTATCTTTGTTATTTAATTTTCTGACACTATCTTATCTAGATATACTAATCCTAAATAGGTCGTAAAAATTCCAAAAATAGGGATAAGCTCCAAAGCTCTTGCCCATTAGCTATAAAAAAGGCAATATTTTTGCTCCGAATAAAATAGGACTGCTATGCACAGGACTTTGCAGAAAAATTAAAGTATAAAGCCTATTCATTCATGGAGAAAAAGGAGTATTTACCGGAGTTTGTCATAGGATTGGATGCTTTTAGGGAAATAGCTTCCCGCTCTTGCAAGGCAACTCCGAAGTACGCCATATCCAATCAACCAAGAAAAGAAAAAAATTCTTTTTAGCCAATCCTCTTCTTTATAAGAAAAAGTAATAATTAATTGTTAATTATTAATTATTTAAACTCCTTGTATGTATCATAAGGTTAGACAAATATTTAATTATCCCTATTTTGAAGATAATTAACTATTGCTTTTAGCCCCAAGACATAACTTTCTGAACCAAAGCCACTAATTTGACCAATAGCTACTGGTGCAATAAAAGAATGATGTCGAAATTCTTCTCGACGATAGATATTACTAAGATGAACTTCTACTGTAGGAATATTCACTCCAGAAATAGCATCCCTAATAGCAACACTGGTATGGGTATATGCACCACCATTAATAACTATGCCTTGGTGCTGCTCACTACTTGAGTGAATTGCATCCACCAAGACACCTTCATGGTTAGACTGTAATAGAGAGACTTTTACTCCAAGAACTTCAGCTTCTTTCTCTAATAGTCGATTTATATTATCTAAAGTTACTGAGCCATATATTCCTGGTTCCCGAAGACCCAGGAGATTTAGATTCGGCCCATGTACAACTAAAATACTAAACAAATTATGTACAAATTGAATTATAAAATTGTTAACGACGGGAGCGGTCGTTTACTGGAATAGGAATAGGTTCTGGTTCTGGTTCAAGCTCTGGACCCAATAGAGCTTCAATTAGCTTGCGAGTCCATTCCTTTAATTTTTCTAGTACCTTTTCAATATAATCCATTAATATCGCATTCCCGCTAGGTACTCTCACCATAGGTATGTTATTTTACTTCTACAGTGAGGGGTAAGCGGGGCGGGTTCTGCCGCTTCCCTTTTCATATAATGTCACTTGGATATTTTAACAACTGAGCCACAATCAATATAGATTATGGCCTTTTGTTGGTTGATCTTTACTACTTCTTTATACTAACACTTTCTTTTGTTGTTGGTTGAGAAGGCCATCAAGTTATGATTAGTTTATTGGACAGAAGTATGGACGAAAATTACTCACCTAGGGTTAATTATAATCAAGTTTTCTGATATTGTCTTTTTCAGTAAGCATTTCCTGGGTCATGCTGCGCCAACAGATATTAGCCGTAAGCACTTCAGCAATTAGTAATGAATAATTAGTTACTTCTGAGAAATTGGGAAGGGGACTTCGGCAATAACTTTTTATTCTTTCCTAGAATGAGTCCTGTACTGCCCACACTTCCCACACTCTCCTTACTTTTTAGTCGCTCAAGTTGAAAAAATTGCACTTTTTCAGAAATTAAAAAGGCTAAAACTTTTACCAGTAAACGCTTTGAAATTTACAGTACTTATGAAAAGGCACTATATATAGGGTACTGGTAAGTTACGAGATACACTAACGCACCCTACTGCATTGTTTGATCTAAAACTGTACATTAGGAAGAGAGGGTAGGGGCTGTTTGATCCGTAGGGAAGTTTTGCGCTCCGCTTTATATGTCGCGTAGCGTTAACGCGCGTTGTGCGAAGCGCAAAACGCTGCGGGACATGAAACGCATTTTGGCCGATGCAACGTCCGTACAACGAGTTTTCACCTATTAAGTTAGCTAAACCCGCCCCTAATGATATAGCGAACTGTCCTAGGGGGCGGGTTTATATAAATGTTGGAGTAAACATGAAAATTATGGCTCAAACCCGCCCCTACGCTTTGCACTATTTTAGGTGAAACAGCCCACTACTGCATTGTTTCATCTTAAATGATGTAATAGATGTAGATTGGGTTTCGTACCTCAACCCAACAAAAATTTTTCTCTTGTAGGGACGCCTTTATGGAACGTCCCTAGTTACTCCCCAACTCCCCTAATCCCTAATGCGCCATTTTAGATGAAACAGTTCACTACTAATAGCATTTATGCGTAAGTCCTAATTTAATCAGCAAGCCCTAAAATATAGTCACAGCAAGAATTTAACTTGGCAACCTCAGACTTTTGCTATAACTTCCTTCTTAATAAGTCAAGAGCAGTACAAGCACTAACTCTTCTTATCCAATCACGATCACGTAAAGGACTAAAGCGGTATTCAAAACTTTCTACCTGATCTTCAGACCTAGCTATGCCAATATAAACTAGACCTACAGGTTTAGTGTCAGTTCCTCCTCCAGGTCCAGCAATACCAGTAATACTAATTCCCCAGTTAGTTTCTAATTTGTTGACTATTCCACTTGCCATTTGCTTTGCTACTGCATGACTTACAGCACCTTCAGTAACTAAACTGCCCTGCTCTACATCTAATAAGGTAATTTTTACTTGATTTTCATAAGCTATAACTCCACCATGAAAATATTTTGAACTGCCTGGAGTAGAAGTCAACATACTACCCAAATTTCCACCCGTACAAGATTCTGCCACGGCTAAAGTTTCGCCTCTTTCTAATAATAATTTTCCTACTACTGAAGCGAGAGAATCATCATTAATGCCATAACAATATATTCCAGCAATATCTCGTATTTGTTGTTCTACAGAGGCAATTAATTTATCTGCTAATTCCTGAGACTCAGCACTGGCAGAAATTCGTAATTTTACTTCTCCAAAATTCGCATAAGGAGCAACTGTGGGATTTTTCCCTTCGAGTAAGGGTGCTACTTTTTCTGCTAAAGCTGATTCTGAAATACCCCAAAATTTTAGGGTGCGACTATAGATAGTTTCTCCACACCAACCTTGACTCTGAAAATAAGGTACAGCAGTTTGTTGCCACATCTGTTTCATTTCCGTGGGAACTCCGGGAAATGTCATTATTGTGACATTTTGTACTGGTTCCCAAATAATTCCTGGAGCTGTACCTATGGGATTAGGTAAAATAGTTGCACCTTGGGGAATTAATGCTTGTTTTCGGTTGCTGGGAGTCATGGTGCGACCCCGATGGGCAAATTTTTTGGTAATATCTTCGATGATTTCCGGTCTTTCTATAAGTGGGGTGTTAAAAAAGTCGGCGATAGTGGTCACTGTTAAATCGTCTGGGGTTGGGCCTAACCCTCCTGTGAAGATTAATATTTGAGACCGTTGGGAGGCGATCGCTAATACTTGTTTGTTAAACTAAGCCAGCTTGTTACCAAACCGACTCGTCTTCAGAACCGGACGTGAGACTTTCACCTCATCACGGCTCCTCTCTTAAACGTTCCTTGTCATGAATACATCCCTACCTCAAAACCAACATATCGTCAAGCCATAAATAATTCTCAGGTAAGTCCTGTGGCTTTGGCGCATGGATATGTTTTATTGTCTAAAGCAGTTTTAGTATCGTGGCAATGTCGGTGCAACAATTGTTTATTTTTCATCGTGTTGTCACCACCAAATGACCTTGGTTTTATATGGTCTATTGACCTAAGGTTAGTTGGCTTAAAAGTTAGTCCACAAAATGCGCATTTATTCTTTTGCCGTTTTAACAGCGTTGTGACTTCTTTCCTGACGCCTGGATATTTGACAATTCTATTACTCCAATAAGTCCAGTCGCCGTCATCAGGGGATTTATTACCTTTCACCTTGATGTGCCGTACAATAAGAACATCTGAGTGTTGGTTTAGTATATATTCGCCATTATTGAGAACCCAGTTTCTGGTTCCTATTGAGGGGAAATACTCTTTCTTCACCCATTTAGCTGGCTTATTTGGATGTCTTCTACTTGCCCATCTCCATAATCTTTTCCATAAGAGCATATCCAGTTTATTGAATACCTCTTTACTGACGACGGTAGAGAAGTAGTGAGCAAATCCCCTGATTATCGGATTTAACTTAGCGATTATTGCTTTAGTAGGGGCAGTTTTGTGAGAATCACATATATCCGCCAATTTCCGGTAATGAGTTTTTATACTCTTGGAAGATGGTTTAATCAGCGTCTTAAATCCGTTTTTGGTTGACTTTACCTTCCACTGCCTGACCGTGAAGCCTAAGAAGTCAAATCCAGGTTTGTTCCCTTCATATTCCTCCAAGGTGTGGGCAATTTTGGTCTTTTCTGGTTTTAGTTCTAATCCTACTTGGGTTAACCATTCCTGTATTACGGTTTTTGCTTGCAAGACTACTTTGATATCTTCGTGTAAGATTACGAAGTCATCAGCATAGCGTATTAAAGAGAGACTATATCGTTTATCTCTTTTGGAAATTGTTTTTCCATTAGGGTATTTAAGTGGAAAATTTTCGATAAATTCCATTAGCCTGTCTTCCATACCGTGCAGGGCGATGTTTGCTAGTAGGGGTGATATTACCCCGGACTGTGGTGTTCCTTCCACAGTGTCTGAGAATTGTTTATTGTCAAATACCCCAGACTTTAGCCATTGTTTAATTAATCGTCTATAGGGGGATTGACCAACTTTTCCCAACAGTGCATCATGGTTAATTTGGTCAAAACATTTGGATATATCAGCATCTAATACATACTTGGGTTTATGGTTGATGCTGACATAGATTGCCTCAATGGCATCATGTGTTGACCCCCGGAAAAGACCATAACTATTA
>NZ_JAYKGW010000137.1:0-15921 GCF_035285525.1 Okeania sp.
CCATAGTCTATGATTTTATGGTATTCTTTTACTGTCCATAAGTGAATTTTAGTTGTTGTCATTGTAAATTCCTGTTTTCTATTGACTGAATATATTATTCTTACTATTCTATGGAAGAATATGAAAAGTTCGGGATAAATAAGTATTGGATAGTTGATTATTTAGGGTTAGGAGGAAAACGTTATATTGGAGACCCCAAGTCTATAAGAAACCCGGTTTTTTCAAAAAACCGGGTTTCTGGCCTCACTCATTAGTTGGAAGTGAATATACACTGAATTTATAGCGCTGCACGCAGGAAACAGGGAACAGGGAACAGGGAGAATTAATGCCCGATAATATAAGGCTTTCGTCTGTTGGATAGCTCCTGGAATTTATAAAGATGCCAGCGCACATTGTTATATTTGGAGGTAAAAATGTGGTAAGTTCGTCTACTTTTCCCGAACTAAATTTGAGGGCAGAACAAATATTTGAAGTTGGGCAGTAGCTGAGAATATAAATTATGATAATAAGTAACAAATTATAGAAAATATAGAGCAATTTAATCTGAAGTTTAGGGGTGAATAAATAATGGAATAATTAACTATTAAATATCCAAAAGGTTGAGAATTAACTGTTAATTTAATTAAGGCAGAAATGGAACAACATTTACGGTTAATGGCTCCTTTAAAAATGTACTAACTAGGTAAAATTTCTGCTGGAAAAGCAGGTGCATTAGCAGGTTTATCTCGCCCTCAGTTTTTTGAAGCCTGTGGGATGTATGGGGTAAGTATTTTTAATTACAGTTCTGATAACTGATAACTGAAATGGATCGCCCCACAAATTTTCGGCTCATGGTACTGGTGGAGGAGAATCTAACAATAAGGAGTTGTAAAATTATTCATTATATGATTTCATCCACTGATATTTTTCTGCTCTTTCCACTAACCATTGTTTTAAAGCAGTTGTCCGTCTAGTAGGTTCGACTTTCAACCCTAAGATTTGAGCGGCAGTTTCGATTAACCCCAAACATTGAGGTCGAAATACTTGAATGATATTTGGTAAACTTTGGTCTGGAGCTACTTTTTGTAGTTGTGCCACTAGCCACTTAGCCTTAACTTCTGACTGGGGAAAAATAGCCATAAATTCTAAGTTACGAGTGGGAGTACAGATTAATAATTCCCATAATTTTTGGTCTTATTTATCCTGGAGGGGGCGACGGTAATAATTTATTTGCCAAATAGTTCTGGTGTCTATTTATTTTTAAGGAAGAGGGAAAAAGCAAAATTAATTATAAAGTATAGTCAAGTAGTGAACTGTTTCAGCTAGAATAGTTAGTCATATTTTTAGGCAAAAGAAAATAGACAACCCAACCTACAGCTAGAAATTTAAACAACTCTTTCATTATCAATTATCCATTATCAATTATCAATTATTATCTAGCCAGTTTACCAAGTCTGCTATTGTTGCTAAATCAAAAATTTCATCACCTAAAATATCTAACTTTTCCCAAGATAATTGCTCTATTTGAGTTTGAACTTCTGGAGGTATTTCCCCAAACTTACGAATAATTTGACGTTTAACTAATATACCAATACCTTCTTCCCGGCCAATACCAATACCTTCTTCCCGTCCAATTTCAATTCCTTCTTTTATTGCTAAACTAATTTGTCCTTTATTATCTCTAATTAACTTTTCTTCTTGCTCTAATTCTTCTAATTCTTTATTGCTTAAATTTGCCCGATTCGCTATATTTAATGCTGCTTCTATTTCTGATACTGATTCTAACGATTCTGGTATTACTTCTAAATTTGGAGCCGAACTCAGAAAATATATCCATTTATCAGTTAGGGTTTCTAAGGCTGATAATTCTTTCTTGAATTTAGGTAATTCGACAAACATTAAGGTTAATTCATCTTCGTAATAAATCGATTCTTTCTCTTCTTTAAATCTGAATTTAGTAATCATTTTATCTATTTCCTCAAATAAAACAAAATCCGTAATTGTTAAAGCAATAAAAGGTGTCAATTCTATATAACTTTCACCTACATCTAATTGATTCCCATAAGCTTTAGCTAGGTTATAAATTACTCGTTTTTGAAACCCTTCTACATTTAATATTTGCATTTCAATCATCACTGTTGAACCATTATCTAAAACTGCTTTGACATCAAAATAAGTCTCTTTTTTAGTATTAGTAGCTCCAGGGTTATAGGGGTTAATAATTTTCAGAGATTGAATAATATTTTGATTGTTATAAACTATGGCATTAAGAAAGCTAATCAGGATATTTTGACTGTGAACAGAACCAAATATTTTTTTAAAAGCAAAGTCGGTTTTGGGGCTAATAAATGTCATCGTTATATGTTTTCTATAACTTATATGATTTATGGTATACTATCAATTATATAGCAATGAGCGCTGGCGTATTTACATATTACTATTGTCTTTAAATGTGGTATAAATTTCTGCTACTATTACCAATATTTTTATTCACATTACATTAGTAGTGATTTGTACCATGTAAACATACCAGCGCACCTTGCTATAATTTAATTTTAGTCTAGAAATTATTAAAACAAAAATGTTAAAGACGTTATTAAATTTTATACCTTTGACAGAAGAAGAAATGATTGAGAAAAGTAAATTAGCCCTTGAAGATTATCGTCGTGGATGGGTTTCAATAGACCATAGTCCAGTGCGGGAATGGGTAGATTATCAATAGAAAAAATTAAACTTCAGTTAAATTAGGACTGGTTAGATTCTTTGGTAACTGAAAACTATATCCTTAATGCTGCGATTAAACTAACTCAAGATTACTGAGACTTTAACATAGAGATTTCTCTAGAAAATTAGAGATTTCAACAACTCTTTAATTATCAATTATCCATTATCAATTATCCATTATCAATTATCCATTATTATTTAGCCAGTTTTCCAACTCTGCTATTGTTGCTAAATCAAAAATTTCATCACCTAAAATATCTAATTTTGCCAAAGATAATTTCTCTATCTGAGTCTCAAATTCTGGAGATATTTGTCCAAATTTTCGGCGAATTTGACGTAAGATTTGTTTCACTACTCCAATTCCAATACCTTCTTCCCGTCCAATTTCAATTCCTTCTTTTATTGCTAAACTAATTTGTCCTTTATTATCTCTAATTAACTTTTCCTCTTGCTCTAATTCTTCTAATTCTTCGTTACTTAAATTTGCCCGATTCGCTATATTTAATGCTGCTTCTATTTCTGATACTGATTCTAATGACTCTGGTATTACTTCTAAATTGGGAGCCAATTTCAGAAAATATATCCATTTATCAGTTAGGGTTTCTAAGGCTGATAATTCTTTCTTAAATTTGGGTAACTCCACAAACATTAAAATTAATTCATCTTCGTAATAAATCGATTCTTTCTCTTCTTTAAATCTGAATTTAGTAATCATTTTATCTATCTCTTCAAATAAAACAAAGTCAGTAATTGTTAAAGCAATAAAAGGTGTCAAGTCTATATAACTTTCACCTACATCTAATTGATTTCCATAAGCTTTAGCTAAATTATAAATTACTCGCTTTTGAAAGCCTTATACATTTAATATTTGCATTTAAATAATCACTGTTGAACCATTGTCTAAAAGTGCTTTAACATCAAAATAAGTATCTTTTTTAGTATTAGTAACTCCAGGGTTATAGGGGTTAATAATTTTCAGAGATTGAATCACATTTTGATTGTTATAAACTATGGCATTGAGAAAGCTAATCAAGATATTTTTACTGTGAACAGAACCAAAGATTTTTTTAAAAGCAAAGTCGGTTTTAGGGCTAATAAATTTCATGGTTATATATTTTGTCTAACTTTTATGATTTATGGTAGACTATTTAATGCTAATGACGAGAAAATAGACCTCGCTAATAGCAATAATTGATTACTCAGTTAGTAGTTTGAATTACAGAAATTTTAATATGAATAACCATCTCTTCTAGAATTCGCCCCTTCTTCTAACTACTCTCTACCTCAGCCAAGCGATCGCCTGGGTAATAGTAAAAATGGCTTAGACACTGATTCAGAGAAGCTATGGCCTAGATAGTTGGGGTTGACATGAAATGGGAATTTTTGGGGTAAAATTTAGACTCTTGAGTAGATTAATATTTGAATTTTTATGGGTGTGAGGGTATGAGTGCTAGCGATTTGTTGAAACAGGCCAATAAGTTGAAAAGAGAAGGGAGGTTGGATGAGGCGATCGCTCTCTATAATCAGGCTATTGAATTAAATCCTCATTTTTCTTGGATTTATTATTATTTAGGTGAATGTTTAGAAAAAACTGGTTATTTAGAAGCAGCTGCCCAAAATTATCTTCAGGCAACTGAGCTTAATAAAAATTCTGCTTTTATGCAGTACAAGTATGGAAAAGTTATCAAATTTTTCGGCAACGAAGAAAATGGTGCTAATCTTTTCTTATCAATGCTTAAAAATTTTAACAGGTTGCCTTTATCGCTTTACCAGGATTTGTTTGCATACCTAAAAAAAAATAAAAAATACAATCAACTAATGTCAGTAATTTCTGCTATATCTATCAAGGATGATGAATGCAGTAGGTTTTTCAAAGCAGGAGACTCTTTTTGTCAAAGTAAAAAGAAGGCTATAATTATAGCTGCCGACTATAAATTTGTTAAAGGGATAAGAGCTCTTCTATATTCTTTGAAAACTAATTCTCCTTCTCTACTAAATCATGACGTTTTGCTGCTTACCGATGAACCATATGCTTTTGAAAATAATAGCTTTATTAAACAAAATACCTCTCAAATAATTGAAATTAATACTGATAATTATAGTAATATCGACACTAAAAAATTTGGATGGCATCCAAGATTTGTAAAATCTTTTTACTCATTTGAAGCTTTTAAAGATTGGGGATATGATGTAAATATATTTCTTGATGCAGATACTTTATGCTTGTCAAACATAGACTTTCTCTTTCAGAATAAAGGTTACAAAATAATGGCAGCACTGGACATAGGAATTAATGTTTTTCCTAGAATATATAAATGCAGTCATTACATTATTAATACAGGGGTTATGTGCATAGATAAATGCTTGTTTCAATATTATGAAAGACTCTTAGAGATTGCCAGTAAAGGTATTTCCTATGATGGAGGCGATCAAGGAGTCATTAATCACTTACTCTATGAACAAAACATTAAAGTTAGCTACTTACATCCCAAATTTAACACTCTAAAAAGAATCTATCATCATTTCCCTTCTATTTGGGCTGAGATAGAACCAAAAATAATTCACTATGTTGGCGATAAGCCTTGGAATGGTAGCGAAGGCGGATATGAAAAGTTAGAAGAAATTTGGAGAACTTACTACAATTTATCTTTAAACAAACCTGCAACTACTTCTTAACCACATAACAAGGAGTCATACAGAAAGGAAACTTCTGAATAGTTACCCCCATTTTTTCAAAATAATCATCAACTGCTTTTGTTTCTCCAGGAAATACAGCATAATCATCAATAATTAAAATTCCTCCAGGCACAATTATAGGAAATAAATGTTCTAAAATTGTCACCGCAGGTTCATAAATATCCGTATCCAAATTCAACAAAGAAATTTTTAATTCAGGATGCTTTTCCACATAATCAGGAACAGTTTCTAAAATATTTCCAGCTACCAACTCTACATTTTTTTCAACTCCTTTATTCCGCAAAACCTCCATTAATTGTTCCGTCGAAATGCTTTGCTCTCCTGCTGCTGCCACAAACTTTTTCCGGGGTTCAATATCCGAAGCAAAATTAGTCTCTGGGAAAGCGCCAAAGATATCAAAACCAATAATTTTCTTAGAATAAGCACTTCCCAATAAATCCCGAAACATAGCAAACCGCGCCAGAGAAGTTCCCTTAAATACCCCACATTCAACAATTGCCCCTGGTAAATTTTCTACTTGTTTATAAAGTTCGTAGTGGGCAATTAATTTACCCATTCTAGTAGGTTGGCAAGAAAGATAAAAATCATTCTCGTATTCAAAAGCACAGTTAAATTCTGGTAGTTCAATCATAATTTTATTTGTCAATATTTGGGAATATAGTTATTAGACGTGATTAGACGTAATTTTTTTAATTGATTTTTTAGATTTTAAATAAACTCAATTTATAATACCATCTATTAAATTAAACTTTCCAACTTTTCTAAAGCTATCCAAAAACCCTCCCCATCATTTTTATGACCTTGCCAAACTTCAGGAATAAAAGAAGCACGAGGAGCATCACTGTTCAAACTTTGAAACAGAGAATAAAAATCCATTTCCCCATCCCCAATTTGTAAACCTTCCCCATCAGTACCCTCTGCATCAGCAATATGCAAATGAGCTACATAAGCACCTACCTCTTCCACAAACTTTCTAAAAGACCAACCTCCAAGATTACAAGCTAACTGAGAATGAGAAACATCTAAGCAAACACGATATTCGTACTTATGACAAAATTCAGCTATTTCTTGAGGTTCGACGAAAATATTATGGTATCGCTGTCCGCCAAAATGCCAGGGAAAAGGAGGCATAGTTTGGGGAATAATCTCCACCCCCGATAGCTCCAACTCTGATAAACTTGTTAGCAACTGTTGGTAAAGTTGTGGCTTTTGAGAACTAGGCAAGATATTGTCTGTTGTAAACCCACCAACATTAGTCACAATTAAGGGGCGAGCAGCTTTCTGAAAATATGAAGCTAGCTCTTTAGCTAAATTAACAACCCGTTGTAACTCTTGAACAGAATGTTGACGATAATCTTCATCCTCAGCACATAGATCGAGAATATGGTCTCCAGCAAACAATTCTGGACTATGCACCACCAAATCTAAATCGTAGGATCGATCAAAATATTGGGTAATATCTTCTTCTAAGTCTTTATAACTGAGATGAAATTCCAGCAAATTAGGATTAGACTTTGCCAATATCGCCTTAAAGTCGTGATAGCGGACGGGTACACCCCAAGGACGATTAAATTTGTAATGACGCGCCCTTACTTGTTTCACTTCTAAGTCGCTAGCAAAAAAGAAATCTCCAGCTTGAAAATTCCGTTGAGCTTTTTTACCAATCAACTCTCCCTTCCGGTTTGGTTGTAAACCCTGCCCTGGACTTTTCACCTCTATCATTTCCGCTGTAATTTCTTGCCCCAGCGCCAAATTACAATTAATAACCAAACTCTTAGCCAAATTTTCTCGGTTCATTAACTCCCCTTGACTGGGGCGACGTTCTCCTGCCGTACCTAAAGCTTCCTCCACTTGGCGAATACCCTCCACCATTGCCTTAAACTCTGCTGGCAATAAACTTACTTTATGGTCATTGCCTTCCATCGTTTTGTCAAGGGTAAAATGTTTTTCAATAACCTTAGCTCCCTTAGCTACAGCAGCGATCGCCACATTAAAACCCCGTTCATGGCCAGAATATCCCACAGGACAATCACCAATTTTCGCCAACTTATCCAAATAATTCAGATTAATATCCTTAAAAGGTGCAGGATAAGTAGAATTACAATGGAGTAAAACATACATTCCCCCCAACTTTTGCAATAATGCTACTGACTCCTTAATTTCTGCCTCAGCAGACATCCCAGTAGAACAAATTAAAGGTTTCCCCGTATTTACCAAAGCTTGAAGTAAGTCGTGATTCGTCAAATCAGCGGAGGCCACCTTATAAGCAGGCATTCCGTAATTATCTAGCATTTTTACAGTCTTCACATCCCAAGGAGTACATAGAGGCAAAATTCCTTGAGCGCGACAGTAGTCAAAAGCTGCAAACATCTCCTCTGGAGTTAGCTGAAACCGGGAAAGTAAATCCAGAGTATATTGCGCCCCCAAATCTTCCTTCGCATCATTGGCATCACCAGCATTACGATATAAAGATGCCATATCCCGCATTTGAAACTTAGCACAATTTGCCCCAGAGGCGATCGCTTCATCTATCAATCGTTTGGCCATATCCAAACTACCATTATGATTAATCCCAATTTCCGCAATAATGAAAGTAGGGGAATTTTCATCAATCGTGAAATTATCAATTTTAATCCCATCTGGTTCCTGTTTAGCGATCGCTACTAAATGGCCTTTATCATCTAATAGGGGAATAAATGTTATTCCCTGAGAAAAGTACGATTGAATTTTAGTCGGTTCGTCTCCCATCAAAGCACACTTAAAATTTTTGTTGGAAGCTACAGAAACAGGTTGATTTAAGTCCGTACTGTCTTGTTGTATTAACCAGCGTCTAAAATCACCATCTGTTAAGACTCCCTCTAAAACCCCTGTTTCAGTGACAGAAAATATGATTCTATGTTTATTATCACTAATTTTTTTCAGAGCATTAATCAAGCTATCTTCAGAAAAAACAATATATTGAGATAGATTTCTATCAATTTGCATTATTCGCTTTGCTCCTTGTTTAATATCAACTCAGCAATTTCAAAATCTAGTAAAGAATCAATATCAACACAGTTTTCATTCATTACAAATAGGTCTATTTTACCTCCTAGCCAGTTTTGTTCCTGTTTTACTACCCAGGGTTTGCAAACATAAATCGACCCATTTTCAACAAACTGTGTTTTCATGTCCTGACGACGGGGACGGTAACGATAGTCATAATTTATGGAGCTAGCGTACCCTTCAGATTTTTCCCATAAAAACTTGTGGGATGGGGATACAGACAATAGAGAATCAGCATCAGTATTTTGGAATTGTTTTATCGCCATATCAATGTCTTTTCCTGTTCTAATAGGAGCAGTGCATTGAAGAAAAACAATTAAATCTGGATACATCCCACCTCTTTCAATTTCTGTCAGTGCGTGGGCTAGTGCTGGAGCTGATGCAGCCGCATCTGTCGCTAGTTCTAGTGGACGTTGAATCATTTCAGCCCCATATTCCTTAGAAACATCAGCAATTTCTGCATCTTCCGTTGAGACATAGATATGGTCTACTAATTCTGCTTCTCTAGCATCCAAGATAGTGTGAACAATTAATGGTTTACCAGCAAGCAAGCGCAAATTCTTCCGAGGTATCCCTTTAGAACCCCCTCTAGCTAAGATAACTGCTATTACTTTTTGATTCATGTTGTTTCCTCGATCTAACCTAGACAGATGACTTCATCAAAATCAGGTTGAATTACCTTTATTTTTGGATGCAGTAGATTTTTTATTGCAGTAGAGACATTAGATTTACTAGAAATGAACAAATCAGATTTTGAACCAATAAAAACATCTCTTACAACATCTACTGCCATTCTGAACTTATCTTCCTTACTCCATTGTCCGCTCAAAAAAGCAGGAGCTTGTTCTATATTTTCTCGACCTAATAAATTTTTTCCTACTGCTCCTTGCCTATTAGTAGATGGAATAATTAGATTATCTATTTTTGTGCTTTCTGCAAAACTTTCCACAACTATCCGATCCTCGGTAAGAAGAACAACACTATTCTCACTTAGTTGTAAATCTTCTAGAAGCTCGGCATACTTTTGGGCAATAATTGCTGAGTTTTTGCCTGAACGAACTTTTTCTGAGCCTCGAATATGAATACAATAATAGGAACTAGCCTTTTCTGTAATAGATGCTGCTTCTGATATGATGTAATCCTTTAACTTATGAACATCATTCACTAAATCACGAAAGTTCCACTTTGGTCGTTTATTAACTGTGCAAAAATCATCAGTAATTTGATTTATACCAAATAGATAGCGGTTGAATATGCACCACCCTTTTTCTTCAATTATTTTTAACAACATTTCAAGATAATCCTTTTCATTCAAATCAGAAGAAATAGGTTTCCCATCTTTTGCTTTATATATATCGCTCAATTCCAACCCAGTATGTTTGGTAATTTCAGATGCAGTTAATAAATTTTGAAGCAAAGCTATTTTGTTAACATCAAATATCTCACTGAAAACTTCATTTCCATTGAAGTACAGACTATTTGCTCCCCAGAATACAGATGCTTGTAAATCATAAGTTCTCGCAATGTGAAGACCTTGCAACACATGAAAGAAATCAGCGTAAAATCCTGCTCCCCAAGGGGTTATAATAATTTGTTTCATTTATACCTCCTAAGTAATATAGAGAAACTATTGCAACTTTTGAAAAAACCAGAAAAACTCAAGAGTAAATATAAACCAGTATGCAACTTTTTTCAAGTTGAAGAGTTTAGAATGTGGCAAGGAAATAGGATTCTATTCTTGGAGGACGAGGTGTTCAGGGGGGACAGAGTTCTGATGAGCATTTAGATAGCTAATTGAGAAATATCTTCCAGCCAAAAATCCAAAAGCTTTAATTCTTCCATTCCCACTACGCCAATATTTATTAATTTTTTGTAGCAAACTATGAGATTATGAGGAATATTTTCAACACCTGATTTTAAGGATAATTCCATTAACTCACTACAGATTTTTTCATTGCTTAGATATCCGACAACTTCATCCTCAAAATCTTTCATTAAATCATGTTTATTACGCTCTTGATAAACAGTTGATTTGTGAAAAAGGATAGACCAATTATTTTCCCAAGCAATCCTTTGAGCAACAAAACTCCGCCAAATATCTGTCATTCTAAAAGAACAATAATATGGTAGATAAAGTAGAGGATAAGCAGATGGAAACCAAGTCGTATTTTGACTATTGAACGGACACCAACTGCCTTGAGAAAAAACAATTTCTCGGTCTTGCCTAAAACTGATCGGTAAAGGCAAAACTAAACGATAAATAGCATCGACATCTGGATTCAAATCTGCTAACCCTTGCTGAATAGGACAATAACATTCTTCTTGTGGTAATTCCTCATATGGAACAATAGGCTCATGAATTTTATTCAACAAAAAACCTCGTGGCCAGATATTAACATCAGTAAAATATTTGTAAGCATTCACCCATCCTTTGTTGATTAAGCAAGGAGCAACAAACTTATCTTTTCTTTCTTCCCAGAACGTGGCGATCGGGATATTATCATCATCAGTTTCTACAATAATAGATGCTCCATTTTGCATGGATAATAAATAACCAATATTCTTTCGAGCATAATGCTTTACTGGGCAAGCTTGAGCATATTTAAACTCTAATTTTAGCTGCTTTTCTAGAGAATAAAAATCGCAGTTTTCAAGCTGAAAATTTTCTGGACTTTTACTATCACCAATTACTATAAAATTAAAATCATGATCTAGTGATTTACTAGCAGTTTCTATCAATGCTTTTGTTGGTTGATTGATTGATGTAACTACAATTGATTTGTTTTTCATCTTAATTGATTATTTTTCACTTACTTCAGTACAGTTTTAATATATTTAAGATGGCTCATTAGGAGTTTCAATAAATTCCTTAGAAAGTTCAGGAGTAAAAATTTCCCAAGAGGAAACCATTATTATCCCCCATAAAATTGCACACTGTGTATATCATTTTTCGACTATTTCAGTTATTTTTGAGAGAGATGAATCTAATCCATCAACAAAGTTATCACAATAGTCATAAAATTTGGCATTATTTTTAATTAACTCTAAATTGTCTTTTAGATAAAAAGTAGCTTTAACAGCATCATTAATGTCATTAGAATCAAAAGTTACTCCAAGCTCGTAGTTCTTGACAGCTTCACCTATGAAAAATCTATCGCTAGCTATTACTGGAATTTGAAGCTTTGCGGCCTTGCTCAAAAGATTAGAGCTTTGTGGAAATTCAAAGTAACCTAAAAATATCGCATCAAAACCTTTTATTAAGGCATTAAAACCCCCTTCACTTTTGCTAATTATTTCAGGGAAAAAGAAAACATTATCAGGAAGATTATCAGCAAAATCTTGAATAATAGCTAATTCATTTTCACTAAATGTTTGAGTGTTTAGTTTTCCTGCTAAAACAAAATAAAAAAGCTTTTCAGGAAGTAATTTTATATACTCAATAAATGTCATTACTCCCTTCCAACGTCCCAGGGAACCTGCTAGGCCAATAACAAATCTATTATTTTTGTGTCTAAAAATGTTTTCAACAAGAGTTGTTGTAGAGCGATCCGTAGCAACTTCAGTAAAATCAGGTATATGATAAATACCTTTATTGAAAAACTTACTTTTTAAATTTCCCAATACCTGTGGATCAACAATATACAGAAATTTACATTTATCTGACGATAGACACTTTTCACGCTGAATTAGCCACTTCTCTTTATCAGGAATACGGTGGTAACTAGCACCCATGTAAATCCCTCCCCAAATTATGCTCTCTAAATGACAGTCATCAGCTTCCAGCGATGGGTGGATGAAATAATCAATGCTGGGAAAGAATGCCAGGTCAACTTTGTCAAAAAGGTCTAAATTACCAATTAAAAGTCTAAGTGCCTCCCAGCACCTTTTCTTATTTTTTGGCTCAATTTGCGTATAAAAATAGTTGTTTAACTGAACATCTGCCTCTTTTGCAATAGGGAGAAGAAAGTTTTCTATCTCTACAGGAAAAGGTGTTAGTGTTACCAGATTAAAACCCATTGATAGGAAATGTCTGCCTATAGTTTTGACATAATTTGGTGAATGTCCTACATGATTAGGCTCTATTAAAAGCAATGTATAATTTAAGGCATTACAAACATCACGATTCGATTTTATTTGTTGCGATAAGTGATTAATTAGTATTTTGTTTTCATCAATTAAAACAGAATTATCTATAACTTTTTTTGAAATTTCATTAATTAACGACTTTAAATCTGAAAGCTCTTCATTCACATTTTTCGACATAATAAATAATTGTTTTTCACTAATGTTTAACTATAGATATTAAAGATATTAAAACTTTTTTGTGCAGAAGATAAAATCATATTCTTAGGCAAGATTCAAGGGCATTTGGTAAATCTTGATAACCTACATCATAGAATATTTCTCGACTAGATGCAAAATTATCATTTAAAATATGATTTCGTAGTTTTTGTACAGATAATTGACCTCTTCCAAGATCGAGAATATGTTTATCACTCAATAAGCTCCCTCCCCACACACTTGATATTAAATTGTCCCTAATTTCAATACCTTTCTTTCTTAAATATGGAGCATACAACAAACCTGTACTGCTTAGAGACACTATAACATCCGAAACTGACAAATCATCTACAAGATGATTTTTCCCAGTAATAACAACTTTTGGTGAATTAATTACAGTAGATAATTTCTTTTGAAAAAACTCGTCATCCTTTTGGACAAATCTTCTTCGCAAAATAACTTTTCCTACTTCTGATATTAAAACTAAACCTTGAAGCAATTCAATAAGTCTTGTCAGCAATGAAACACAGCGATGTGGCATTTTCCACCCAGAATCTTGTGAAAGGACTAACACAGTCAGGGGGTATCTAGAACTAGGTTTTTTTGGCAAAGTCAATGGAATCTTCCGTGCAACTGGTTCAAGCCAAGGTAAGGTTTTAATTCTCGTATTTGAACTTGAAATTTTTTTCAAATAACTTAAGGATGCTTTGGATAGTGAAACAACACAATCAGTATCAAAAATTCCTTGACTAATTTGAGGATGACCATGAGGAATAAGAATAGTTTTAATACCAAGAGATTTTGCTGCTATTTTCAGGGCAGTGTCAAATTGATGTCTATTATTTAACAATATAACGTATTTAGGCTGTATTTTTTCTAGTATTAATTTGTAGTTTTCAGTGAATGATTTGATCTCTAAAGTATTGTCAAAAATATTAAAATAACAATTGCGATACCCAATCTCAAGAGTTCTTTTGTCAATCAATGATTGATAGTAATTCGCTTCATATTGTTGAGAATTAGTCAACCTTCCTTTTCCCACAAAAAACGATTTTGCAAAATTTGATAAATCAACGTTTTTCATATGTTTAGGATTTTGGTTAAACAACATAACAGTTGTAAGTCCAATTTTTTTTAATTCTTGAGCTAGCACATTTTGTATTCCCAAATAGTTCTCTTGGGGAGTTATATAATTCATAACAACATTGGCAGAACAATATTGTTGTTTGTTGATATCAAATATACTTTGATTGGGAGTGTACTGTTTTTCTCTATCTTTAAAAATGTTAAAATGATAAGACATATAAACCGCCGTCCTGGCCGCATCGCAAATATTCAGGTTGGTGTATTGATTTATAAGCTGGCAGCTAGTCAATTCAAATAGTTTATCCATAACAAAATTGATTATCTTCCTCACTAATAATTATTTTTGGGAAAATGCTTCATTTGGGTCTAAATTTTTTTCAGCGTAATTTTCTAGCCAATTTACAAAAGCTGAACTTAAAAACTCATAATTTAAAACAGATTTAAACATATTAATGTTATGCTTAGACTGAGAGTGAAAAATTTCTTCACTTTTACAGCAATTAAAAATTGCTTCTGCTAAACTATCTGAAGAAAACTCACTTGCACCTCTGCCAAAGCTAAATCTATCATTCCACAAATTCAAAGTATAGTTAGGTAAAAAAACTACTGGCAGACCTGAGGCAATGTATTCATATAGTTTCGTAGGACTACAATATTTTATACTCAGTGGAAGCTGGCCTAAATCTTCCCTCCAAGTTACAAGACCTACATCGCAAAAACTGCGCAGTTCAGCTAGTTTTTCGTGTGTAACAAAACCGTGATAATGTAGCTTGCCTGAATTATGCAAATTCATTAATAATTTTTCGTACTTGTCACTTGCCGGACCTGCAATATGCAAGAAAATTTTGTTTGAATAATTTTCTGCAAGTTCCAGAAGAATATCTATTCCAGCTATTGGATTCAACTGTCCTTGGTACAAAACATTATATCTATCAGTTGTATTCAGTTTGCGTGGTAACTCATTGAATTCACTAACAAGAGGTGCATTGTACACAATAAAAAAATCTTTGGCTTTATGATGTATCCCTTTAGCAATTTCTAATCGATCCTCGTTGGCACTAATGACAGCATCAGCACAAGTAGGCTTTTCTTTTTCTAGCTCTTCTCTATGTTTAATACCAAATTCATCTTCAATTTCATTAAAATACAAGACTTGTATTGGACAATCACCTACTTTTCTGAGAGCAAAATCAGTCCACCCTGATATTAAAATTTGTCCTTTAAATTCTGATAATGAATCGTAAAAACCTTTGTAATATAAAGCACGCTCTTCCTGTGTCATAGTTTTAGAATGTTTAACCCGTATTCGATTGACTCCTGGAAAGGGTACATATTTTCGCTTTCCCCCTGGTGGTTCTTCGTGATCTATAAGCAATACTTCATGTCCGCGTCTTTTCAGAAGAGTGTAAAGTCGCAAATATTCAGGACTCCCGTAACCCATTGATATATGTGTCATTATTATTATTCGCAGAGAGTGCTGTGCTTTAGTCAAAATCAATGAAGAGGTATTTGTTTCCTTTGTTTCATCAGACTGAGCTTTACTTGATTCAACTTCCCCAAAGCGATCGCCCTGCACAGACAACTTTTCCCTAACCTTCTCATAAACTTCCCTCACCGACTGAACCTCAACCACCATTTTCCCAGACACACCATCAGACTTAATCAAATTCGCACCCCACTCCTGCTCCCGATAAACTCCCTCAAACCTACCTTTTCTCACCTCCAAAGGTAGAATCCTTTCAATCTCTGCCCGATAATCCCCAATACGGTCTACAGACAACTGCCCAACACGCTTCCGAAAAGCACCCAAAGGACTTTCATACTGATAATAAACCCCATGATCCGCCATCTCACGCCAAAAATTCCAATCACCAGCCAACTCAAATCCTTTTAACCCATGCTTCGACTTTAACCACAACGCCTTACTAAAAAACGTTCCCTCCTGCTGCAACATTTCCCAATGCTTACCATCACACAAACCCTCCCGAATCACCGCCGTGGGAGTAGGAGTACCTCGCTGTAAAACCTTCTGCCGTACATCCGTTTCAAATACATACTGAGGTCCCCCTATCCACTCAACCTCTGGATGCTCCCCAACAATACGACAAA
>NZ_JAYKGW010000138.1:0-45893 GCF_035285525.1 Okeania sp.
ACGCAAGTAGAGGAGGGTTTCTCAGTTAAATTAACAACTCATCTAGAAATTAGATAAACCCACCCTCCAATGATATGATATAACGCAAGTAGGGGCGGGTTTCTCTGTTAAATTAACAACTCATCTAGAAATTAGATAAACCCACCCCCCAATGATTATGATATAACGCAAGTAGAGGAGGGTTTCTCAGTTAAATTAACAACTCATCTAGAAATTAGATAAACCCACCCCCCAATGATTATGATATAACGCAAGTAGGGGCGGGTTTCTCAGTTAAATTAACAACTCATCTAGAAATTAGATAAACCCACCCTCCAATGATATGATATAACCAACTAGACTGATACAGCTAACACCTTCTATGAGGGTGAGTTTACATCAGTTTGAGAGTAAGCAAGGAAATCTATGCTCAAACCCGCCTCTACAAGATTTCACGAATCGCCCCTAATATTGCAACTTACTGAGATGATAACTTTCTCTCTACCTCAGCAATAGCAGCATCATGTTCTGCTGCGGTACGACTAAAAATATGAGTACCATCATAGCGAGCCATAAAATACAAATATTCTGTATCTTCTGGATTAAGAGTTGCTTCTAAACTAGCTAAACCTGGACTAGCAATAGCAGTTGGTGGCAAACCAGTATTCATATAAGTATTATAAGGAGAAGGTGTTTCAACCTGACGATAAGTAAGAGGCTTATCTTTGGTTTGACGGATACCAAGTCCATATTCAACTGTTGGATCTGCTGCCAACCTCATACCTTGCTCCAAACGATTATTAAAAACACCTGAAATTAAACCACGTTCTTCTGCAACTACAGCTTCCTTTTCCACAATACTTGCCAGAGTCACCCACTCATGGAAACTCAATTTTTTTGTATTCTGGGAATTTTTCTGATATACTGGGAGAGCTATTTTTTCAAACTGTCCTAGCATTTGATTAACAATAGCTTCTGGAGTAGTGTTCTCTGGCGCTATTTTATAAGTATCTGGGAATAGATAACCTTCTAGATGAGGTATATTTTCTGGCAACCAGGGAAACTTATTGTAAGGAATATTTTTGGTAGCAGCAATAAAATCAGCAGCAGGGAAAAAACCTTCAGTTTCCAGATACTCTGCCATTTGTGCGATTGACCATCCTTCACGAATGACGTAGCTTTGTTTAACTACCTCTCCGTCTAAAATTTTATCTGCTATGACACTAAGTGGTTCGGTGAGTGATAAATTATAAGTACCAGCTTTAAATTCCAGGTCAGGATTTTGTAAGCTTAGCCATTTAACCCATAAATTCCAAGCTGTTGAAGAGCGAATTATACCAGCAGTTTCTAACTTCTCCCCTATTTGTTGCCCATAAGTACCTATAGGAATTTTGATGGTAACAATATTTGCTTCCGGAGATTCAGTAGATGATGTGACTGAAACTACAGGTCCACTTACCCAACTCCACCAACTCCAACCTTGCCAAGCAAAAATACCACAGGTTATAGGTAAGATAGCTAAGTAATACAAGGCACGATTAGAAATTAGTTCAATACTTTTTTTCATTTGATTAAGTTAATATTTTTTGGCAAAAAAAATTACTTCGAGCAAGTCTACTCTAAGAATTATGAATTGGACTATTCTAGAATATTACTAGGTCTTAAATCTTTAGCTAAATGACTTAATTTACAAACTACAAAAGGTTTATTCCATATCATCAAACAATTGATCTTCTAGCATTACTTGAACCATTGGCTGAATTTCTTTAAACTCTTCTTCAGAAAGTAATTCTAATTTCCCATGATCGCTTTTACGAGCTGGAATTAAAAATGGATCTAATGGTGTATATATAGCGTATTTTTTATCTTCATACAAAAAAGTTGCTAGTTCTTCATAATATTCACTTTCTTCATCATTTTCATCTACTTCATCTAGTTCATCTTCATCCCATTCTGGTAACTCTCCAGTAACAGTTAATGTTATTGCTGTTCTTTGCAGGATCAGGTTTTGTTCTTCCAGGACAACTTTAGCAGTATCAAAAATTTTATCAATTTCTGATTCATCATCCACTGGAATATTTGCTTGTTCCATATCTTCTGACCCCCAAGTAAATATTTCTACAGGTAAGTCTAATGGTAATAACATTACATACTCTTGATTATTTAACTCTAGAGAATACTCTATGGTACAACATAGGGTTCGTTCAGCCTCATCAGTTAGGGTGATATAGGTTTCTTGAGATTGTCCATTTTCTTGTGGTTCTGGGGATGAAAACATTTTTAGGTATTTTGATTACTTGTTCATTTTCAAAAAATCGGTAGTTTGGAAGCCATATTGCTTGAGCAATAGCTCTAAAAACACCTAGAAAAACTTTATGAGTATTTCAACACTCAAAAGTTTTCGGAATTACACTTTGCATATCATACATCTTTTTCGACCAAAATTAACAATTAACTATCGGTTATAAGATTTATTAAGACTTATAAACGTAAGCATTTCCTAGGTCATGCTGTGCCAACAGCTATTAGCTTTTAAACATACAGAACTTACTAAGATTAGCTGATCATCTTTTTATTTATGTTTTACTTCTTGGAGACTAATTCCTCCTGAAAAACATTGCTATAATTAATAACTAATAGCTGAACGCTTACCTATTTTCTGGAGAATGAGACCCAAACAGTTATTAGCTGTTCGCTGTCAGAACTTGAAAAAAATTAAGTAAATTTAAGGTTGAATTATCCTAAATTTTGTGATAATGACAGACAATAACTAATTAGGGTAATAAACATAAAAAAGTAAAAAGTTGTCAAACCATCAATATTTCTAATTACAAATAAAATTTCTGCAAAACCTTTTTTTCTATGTTTTATACTTCCTGAGTGAATATAATTTACACATTGGAAGATTACCTTATTTCTACCGACTTTTTTATGATAAAAATTGGTAATATCTGCTTATAAAAATTTTATGATTATTCAATATTTCCAATAGTAAAAAATCCCATCAATTTCATTACCTAAACTATCAATTAGGGTTTCCTTATACAACGTCTTTTTTGTTGAGCTAGGGAAAAGTCATTAATTATTAATTATTAATTATCCATTTTCTCTCCTTTCATCAAGCCATTGCTGCAAAATTAAAGCAGCAGCTTTTCTATCAATTAAACCCTTATTTTGAGAAGGAGAAATATTAGCAGCCTTCAACATTTCTTCAGCTTGAATTGAAGTCAAACGTTCATCAACATATTCTATCGGTAATTCGAGAGCTTTTGACAACCTTTGAGCATATTTTTGTATTTGTTTGGCTTGGAAACCAATAGAACCATTCATTGTATAGGGCAAACCAACTACCAGAACTTGTACTTGACGGTCTTCAATAATAATTTGCAGTTGAGCTATATCCTGCTGAAAAGAGGTACGTTTGATAGTAGTAATACCAGTAGCAATTAAACCTGTACCATCACATCCGGCAATTCCCATACGTTTTCTTCCGACATCCAAACCTAGTGCTGAAATTCGAGATTGAGCCATTAGCAATTAGAGTTAATTTATCTATCAATTTTATAGTGTAATATAGTCAGGAAGGCAGAAGGCAGAAGGAAAGTATATGAAGTACAACTTTAATCATTAAACCTTCTCTGTACGAACCGCAAACCTCCCGTGGGTTTACTTCAGGAAAATGGAATCTGTTGTATCTAAAATTTCTTTGCTTTTAGGGCAACAGGGAACAAGTAAGAGTTCCGCAGGTTTTGATTTACTTTTTTATTTTTCACAATCAATTGAATTGAGGATTGCTATAATATTTCTCAAACTATTATAGATTTGTTTTTCTTCTTTTATACTTCTTAAAACCAAACAATTATTTTTTACCTTACTGATTATGAAAATTTCTATAATTACACAATAAAAACATAAGCATTCAGAAATTCAATATTCTCCTTCAAGTTTTAATATTATTGCTCAATGCGATCGCATTCCACAGGAAGACATGACTACTAATAACTGAATGCTTACATCAAAAAACCATCTCATCTTTAGACTTTTTTATCATCCCCATTTTGGGAATTAGGAGATATAAACTTAGAGACAGAATTTACCTTTTTATTTTTTCCTTCCCCACCAGAATTATCATTCTTGCTTGATTGGGAATTAATCTGAATTTGATGTTTATTTTTCATAATTTTCAACCAAGAACTACGACTAGGAGCAGGCTTTCTAACTGGTTGTAAACTTTGAAGAAATTCTGAAAATTGGAGGTCATAAATAGCTGACTTAGATTCTCTAACTTTATGCCAAACAGAACGAGACATCAACAAAGTATGTTCAATTTGTTGAGCATTTATTCGTTCTAAATATGCTTCACGTTCAGGTTGATAATCAACAGAAGCAAGTTGCAAAGATTGAGGCGGAAAATCTTGAGCCAATGTTGCCATTTGTGATAATAACTCTGGGTATAACCAAGTATAAGCGGGATGTACAGTTAACTCAGCTATATGTGGTTGTGTACCATCACGACATAATTGTACTTGGAAGTAACCTATTGCCGCCTTGCGTTGAGATTCAAACACATACCCACTCACTAACTCAGTATGATTAACCCATTGTTTAACTCCTTCAATCAAACCACTAATAAAACTTGTTTGAAAATCTTCAACATCGCGGTCAAATACTTGACGCACTGAAGGTGGCATTGATGCTGTATCTAATTGATAGAGCAACTGAGCATCAGCATTACTAATAGGTAGTAAATTAGGTAAATTTGGCTGTGTTTGGGCTAAATCTTGTAACTGTTGGGAAGTAATTGTCCAGTAAGTAATTTGAGCCAATGGCTGAAAACCATTTTGGCGGTACAGTGCCATAGTATCTTTATCATTTACATTAACTTCTAATAACCATGTCCGTGCCTCCCAAATTTTTTCAAAGCAGTATCGAAGCAGTTGAGAACCTATTGCTCTGGTATTTCCTCCTGCTTCAATAAATATTCTTTCTACCCGCCAACTGCTGCGAGTGCGATTTGTGGGACAAATTTGAATTACTCCTTTAACTTGTCCATCTACTTCGGCAATGTATGAAGTTAACAAATATTTGCAGGGATTAGGGAAAAGGCTCAACAATTTAAGTGGCCAATACCAACGATTAATTTCTGCTAATTTCTCACTTAGGTTAATGGGAGAAATATTGAATGTAACATCTCGATGGTTGTGTTGGACTTCTGGTGCTTCCCAACATAGCTTTTTGATAGTTTCTAGGTCACGATACTCTAGAGGACGTATCTGCACCTGGCTTTGCTTTTGGGGAATAAAAGGTTGCATAATTTTTTTTGGTTTTGGGATTCTTAGGGATTTGCAACTTAATAAAGTACCGATTATTAGTAAATAAAAAAGACTGTGCTTGTCCGCAGCGAGGGGATAATATTAGGCTCAAGCTTAATTAGCGGGAGTTAACTTAGCTGTAGGCGAAGCCTTCTGGTAGAGAGAGAGTAGCAATCTCTACTCTGTAGATTAGCTGGTAGTCTATTTTGTTGCTACTCCTTTAAGTCATTTCAGTTAACAGTTATCAGTACCTTTAGTTGTTTGTGTTAGCGTAGCTCCTCTGCAAGAGGTAGTATTCCATAGGAAAACTAGAGGATGGAAATACTAAATAGAATATTTTTTTCATCCCCTGAAAGATGGATAATGGATAATTAACTCTTGGTGAAAATCAAGATGATTCAACCAAGTGGGGAAATACTATTTCTTTTCTCTCCTAAAAATAAACAAGAAGCTTTAAACCTCTGGGGATTAATTATTAATTATTAACTGGAGAGTACAAAGTTCTTTTCAAGAATAATTTGCTTATCTGACTGAAAGTATTACTGGAAAAGACTTACAACACCTATTAGTCCTGGATAGAAAGTTTCTCACCTTTAGGTAGCTGAAACCCTTAGCTAGCAATATTTATTCCTAGAACTTTGCACTGTCAAGCTACTTAATTATTAATTATTAATTGCCTTCCCAGTTGTCTTAGGATAACAATGGCCTAATCAAAACTATAGGGGTTTGCTCATCAGCATTTCCCGCTGGATTACTTCTCAAAGCCTCCTCTAGTAAAGGGTGGGATACATCAGAAGTTGCTGCTAATATTTTAACTGCTTTTAAGTCATTAACATCTACTATTGCTGCTCCCAGACCTGTTGCTTTTCGTATTTCCTCAACTACTTGCTGAGGATTTTCTGGACCTAAAACTATAAATTGGTCATAAGGTGGTAGTGTTCCAGTCACATCATCTATTAGTCTGGCTTGTTCTCCAGCAAGTTGATAGAACATTCCAGGTTTTCCTAATATTTTAGCGATGGAACCTCCAATAAAAGCCATTAATACTCTTATTGGTCCAACAACATCCACTAGAGTTTGCATTCCACAAGCTGTGGCCAAACTTGAGGTGGGCAAAAAGAAGTAACAAATACGTTTGGCCACCCATCCAGGGTTAACATCTGTGGGGTGACGAAAACGGCCTTGAATTAAGGCTAGAGGTGTTTCTCCTATGGTAACTATATCTCCTGGTTGAGAATGAGGAAGTACATAATTTTTGATGATTTCTATTGGATCGTCTAGTTGAGTTAATAGGTGAGTCGGAATCGGAAATACTTTGGTATTTTTGGTTTCTCGTTGATTTGGTGTAGCATTGGGGTTAGGAAATTTCAGGGGAACTACAATATGTCGCACTTTGGGGATTCGACCACCAGGACCATAAGTGACATAACACACTTTAACCCAAGCTGATTTTAGTTCCTCTAAGTTATTGCCTTGAATATCAATTACTATTTTTAGTCTTGTCTTTTTTCTTACTTTTACTATATAGGCAAACCAATAATTATCGGCTCTAGCTGGAGCATCTTCATGCAAGGGAATGATTTGAGTTTTATAATTTACTCCTGCTAAACTTTCACTAGATAATAGTGTTACTTCTGCCTGTATTTCTGGCACCATAATTTCTAACTTTTTGGTACGGTTGCATAATTCCATTTCACCTACTAAAAGATATTTTTCTGGTTCTGTAACTGCTAAGTTCCAATTTCCTGTGGTTAGCTCTAAGGCATTTCCTGGACGATTTCGATATTGTAATTCTAATGCTAACCAGCTTAAAATTATAAGTATGGCTAAAATAATAATTCCTGTGGTTAAAATTTCTATAATCATCATTTAATCTCCTCACTAAATATTATTTTAATTAAGTTTATCAGGACTCAAGCCACGGGAATCCAGAAACCCGGTACGAGGGTGGATATTTATTGTCAAAAACAATGATTTACTGTAGAAACCGGGTTTCTTTGCGTAAGTCCTGTTTATTTTAAGTAGGTTGCTGATTAAATCTCAAGTGAGCATTCAGCAGTCAGCCATCAGCTATCAGTTTCATTACCTTTAAAGGAGAAAAAAACAATTTAGAAATTTTCAAATAATTACAAAGTCTGGGTAAAAGTCCATCAGCTAATTTTAATAGTCTATCAAGGTACATTTCATTTATTAAAAAGCTGAGAGCTGAGAGCTAATGGCTGAATGTTTACATTCTTAAAGTTTTTACAGATCAAGGTATTGGCCTTTTTATATCTGGAAAAAGTACCTGGTTTTCAGTTCTTAAATACACGGTTCCCGAAAAATCAAAAAGTTACCATTTTAAGCAACAGTTAAGCAAAAAAAATTACTTTCCTGCTCTTCTACTCCCCTAGGGACGCCCTTATGCAACGTCCCTACCCTTAAAAAAGACTGAAGAAGCCCCAACCCTAAGTATTCAGCATTTAGCTTTTGAAAGCATAAAGCAATTAGTCAAGGTCAACTAATGACTTTTTTCTTGACTGGGTTATACTACGCAAGCATAACTCTTAACTATTCCCTACTCCCTACCTCAACAAAAAGATTTTATTCAACTTTTTCATTGACATATACTATAAAATATGATAAAAACTATCCTTTAATCTTGCTGGAATAAGAAAACAAAATTCAAAAACATAAACAACAAAAATATATTATTCTATTATGGTGCTTTTTTTGTAAAGATTCGTAAACTATATAGATAGTATTTTGTGGAATTGGTTGGAGGCAAAAATTAGTCCCAAATTTCTACTGTTGATGTACAAAAGTAGATTTGAACTATTTTCCCAAACACATAAAAGCAAAAAATCAGTAACTTTTGACTCAGAAATAAAGTCAATAGCCTCTATTTTAAGGCCATAAAGAAAGTCAACTTCAGTATTTCCAACCTCTAGCTTAACTACTATTCCTTCCCGGAATACCCATTGAATGGTAACTACATAACTTCTATCTTTTGTCAAGTTTTATGTTAAGAAAGATGTTTGTAAAGCATAGAGCTGAACTAGAGGGTACTGATAACTGATAACTGATAACCGATAACTGATAACTGAAATGACCTCAAAAATAGGACTTAATATGAAACAACTTACAATTGCTGAACACTATCTATTACTTGCACATATCTTATCAACAGTTTTTGGCCTAGCAGGTCTGTTAATAGTTCTACCAAATCCGGAAATTATTGCCAACTTGCCTCCTCTGGGACAAACAGTTTTCCAGTGGAGCATGGCAGGTGGAGGAGCAACTTTCATTATCTTCGGAGCATTAGCAGTTGCTATATATGGAATTAGAAATTTAGGAATAGGTACAACTTTAGCTTTTATGCTACCTTCTGTATTTATATCTTTAAGTAGCGAACTATTAGGGACTAGCACAGGATTTCCTTTTGGGGATTATGCTTATCTCTATGGATTAGGGTACAAAGTAGCAGGTCTCGTACCCTTTACCATTCCTTTATCTTGGTTTTATATGGGATTTGTTTGTTATTTACTAGCTCGTTGTGGTTTAAAAATTAATAGTTCTAGTTCTTGGATACGTCATTTAGGAGCGATCGCCACAGGAGCAATACTTCTGACAGCTTGGGATTTAGTTCTTGATCCGGCTATGAGTCAAGCGCCATTTCCATTTTGGGAATTTCAAGAAGAAGGCTCTTTCTTTGGTATGCCTTACCGCAATCTAGTTGGGTGGGTAGGTACGGGTGCTACATATATAACTGTAGCTGCTTTACTTTGGGGTAAGAAAACTATTTTATTATCCCGTCAAGAGTTAAACTTGCCACTAATAACTTATTTAGTTAATTTTGCTTTTGGGGCAACAATTACTATAGTTGCACTGGATAATAGGTTTTTATTACCTGTTGGTTTGAGTATTTTATTGGGAGTAGTTCCAGCGATTATTTTTTGGTGGATATCTGAAGCTAATAAATCAAACCAGATGAATATTTATCCAGAAAATATGGTGACTGACGATGACCTCAAAGTAGCTACAACGGATGTAGAAATGGCTCTTAAATAGGGTTATTAATAATTAATAATTAATAATTAATAATTACCTCTTCTTATCTAAAGAAAAGGATCAGCTAAAAAGAATTTTTTTCTTTTCTTCGTCGAGGGATGCCGATATCTGCTTGGCATCCTACCCTGGGAGAAGCTTTCCTCTATGAATGAATAGACTTTATACCTTGATTTTTCGGTAAAGATTTTGAGGTTTAATCAGCAAGCTCTAATTAGGGTTTGCGCTTCTTCAGTCTTTTAGTAGTGTGGATAAGCCAGAATCGGTGAGTCCAGAATCCGTATGTGAATGGGAATCATAGAAGAAGTAGCCAGAAGAATTTTCTCTTTATTTTCTACCCCTCGAAATGCTCAAAATCCTAGATTTTTGAACTCGAACCACCCAAAAGCTGGTACTTTATTAGTATCTGCAAAGGCTAAAATCTTTACCAGCAAACACTTTTATATTTCCATACGCAAGCCCTAAATAAGTAGGTTGACAAAAATAAACGTCAGTATGTAACAAAATTTTCAAGCAGTTGAAACCCCTTAGATTCCTATCCCTATCGAATGCTGCGCAAACCTTACTTCTTCCTTCTTCCTTCTTCCTTCTTTCTTCCTAAAAAACCATGCTAGAAGTCTTTTTTTTTGTCATCCTAATGTTGCAACTACCAGCAACAGCTATCTTATTATCACGTCTCATCAAAGGTCCGACTCGCCAACCGCCATTAAAACCTGACTCCCCTACAGGAGAATCAATAGGTAAAGTAACAATAGTAGTGCCAACTCTGAATGAAGCAGAACGTATTACTCCTTGTTTAATGGGTTTGAGTAGACAAAGTTATGAAGTCCGAGAAATAATAGTAGTTGATAGTAGCTCAGTAGACGATACTCAATATCTAGTTAAGAAGCAAGCAAAAAAAGACCCAAGATTTCGCTTAATCACAGATGACCCTTTACCCTCTGGGTGGGTAGGTCGTCCTTATGCTCTACATACAGGTTTTTTAGCAAGTTCTCCAAAAAGTGAATGGTTTCTGGGAATAGATGCGGATACTCAACCAGAGCCAGGGTTAGTAGCTAGTTTGATAAAAAAGGCTGAAGCTGAAAAATACGATTTGATTTCTCTGTCGCCACGGTTTATCCTGAAGTATCCAGGAGAACTCTGGCTACAACCTGCTTTGTTGATAACATTAGTTTATAGATTTGGACCGACGGGTACGGGGGCGCAAACACCGGAACGGGTTATGGCTAATGGTCAATGTTTTTTCTGTCGTCGTTCGGTGTTGTCTAAAATGGAGGGTTATATTAGTGCTAAAAGTTCTTTTTGTGATGATGTAACTCTGGCGAGAAATATTGCTGCTGAGGGGTTTAAGGTCGGGTTTCTGGATGGAGCAGAAGTTTTGCAGGTTAGAATGTATGAGGGAATGTGGGAAACTTGGCGAGAGTGGGGGCGATCGCTTGACTTGAAGGATGCTTCTCCTGCTATTCAAGTTTGGAGCGATCTTTGGTTGTTATCGGCAACTCAGGGTTTACCTTTATTGATAGTATTGGGTTATTTGTTTTTTGGTTTGCCTATTTCTATTTCTCTATCTAGCCAATTTTTGTTATTTGGTTTGAATTTATTTTTATTATTAATTAGATTTGCTTTGTTATTAGGTATTGCTCCATCTTATGACTTTAGTAAAGCTGAAGGACGTTGGTTATTTTTATTATCTCCTTTAGCAGATCCTTTGGCAGTTTTACGGATATTTTTATCTGCTATGAAAACTCCGACAAAGTGGCGCGGTAGAGTTTATGAAGGAAACTAATAATGAATAATGAATAATTAGTGTAGGGGTTTGCTCTCTAAACCCTCATCTAAATTAAATTTTTTACCAACAATAAATAATTAATAATTGCTTTTATTAAACTATTGCGCAATAGTTTGGAGATATTCGATTAAGTACAAAGTTAGCGATCGCTAACTTTGTACCTCATAAAATATTTAGGACTTACGCATGAACGCTACTGGTAGTGCATTGTTTCATCTAAAATGGTGCACTAGACCGTAGGGGCGGGTTTTACAAGTAAGTTAACGAGCTTTCCTAGTAAACTAGATAAACCCGCCTCCAGTGATGTAAGCCACCCTCTCAGGGGCGGGTTTATGTAAATCCTAGAAAGAGATGAAAATTTCCTGAGAAACCCGCCCCTACCTATTGCAGCATTTTAGATGAAAAAGTCCAGTAGGGTGTGTTAGCGCACTTCATAACGCACCAAAACTCCAGATATAGTATATTTGCGTAAGTCCTGATATTGATACAATTAAATACTGTAGAGGTTTAGTTTCCAAATCCCTTTTTTGTAGGGTGCGTTTTACTGCGTGACATGAAAATGAAATGTAACGCACCGTTGATCCCAAATATTTCGGTGCGTTAGTGAACTCAAGATTTACAGCGCTTTTCTTTCTTGATAAACCACATCACCATAACCAAAATATTGTAGGGACGCCCTTATGCAACGTCCCTACTGTGGTTTACTAAAATGAAAACCGCTGTAAACTCAGAGCTATATAAAAAAGCTAATAGCTAGTTAAATTTTTACCTAACTTGAAAATCATTAGCTACTAAATCTGGACTACCATCTAAAATAGCAAACTCACCTCCAATACCAAAACCACCATCAGTACCGTTGGCATTATAATACAAAGTTCCACTAGCAGAATCATAAACAATCTCTGCTGCGGAAGTTGCAGCATCACCCTCACTGGAGACAATTGCAAAATCATCTTCAACTAAACCAATACCAGCAGAACTATCTAATTCGGTAAAAGTATCCAAATCAAGTAAAATTCTATCTTGCCCGCTATTAAAATCAGTGATTGTATCTGTACCTAAAGCCTCAGAATCAAATTCTTCATTAGTGTTAAAAATAAATTTGTCTCTACTTGCTCCACCAGTCAATACATCGTCTCCCGGACCACCATTCAGGCGATCGCGACCTTGACCACCGCTGAGAGTATCATTACCGCTTCCACCAAGCAAGATATCTGCTCCTGGACGACCTTGTAAAACATCATTACCATTTTGACCGAATAGAGTATCATTTCCCCTTGCACCAATCAAAGTGTCGTTACCATCATCACCAATGACACGATCATTTCCTGCGAGTCCATTTAAGCGATCGTTTCCATCAAAACCTCTGACTATATCGTTACCAAAACCTGCATCAATATTGTTATCGCGGCTGTCTCCGTTATAAACCACATCCTCAGTCGGAATGACAGTATCCAAATTCTCCAACACTACCTGTCCGCGCAACTCACCACTTCCATTATCTTCTGTGTGCAGGTTAATATAAGCGCCTCCTAACTGTACGGCCTCAACTTCAGTATCATCCAGAGTAAAATTACCAGAGAATAAACCACTGTTATCACCATTGTCAACTACAGTTAAGTTGCGTAAGATAGGACCACCTTCACCAAGTTCACCCACATGAACGTGAATTGAACTTTGAGGATTTCCCTCTGAGTCTGGAGCACCGACATTTAATAAATCACTAGTTAGATTAGAAAAATCCCCAGATATATTCAGATTATTCCCAGAGAGAACAGCATAAAAGTCTCCTTCAGCGGCAGTATCTACTACTGGGTCAACTTCTTGAGATTCTGAGATTGGTAAGAATGTTACTAGAGTATCGTCTGTTGAGGTCTCATTGAGGAGAACTTGGGTACGCAACTCACCACTTGGATTATTATCTGTGTGCAGGTTAATATAAAGATTACCTGACTCCGCAGCGACTACTTCATCATCACTTAGAGTAAACTCTCCAAAAAAGCCACCTGAGCTATCACCATTATCAATGACAGTGAAGTTACGAATAATTCCACCACCAGAATTAGCTAATCCTTGATGCAGATGAATAGGACTTTGAGGATTTCCTTCTGAGTCTGCATCTCCCACCGGAAGTAAATCGCTGGATAATTCTGAAAAAGTTCCTTGTATTGTTAGGTTGTTACCATTCAGAATCGCATTTGCTATCCCTTCAGCAGGAGTATCTGCTATTGGGGGTACTTCAAAAAGCTCTGACATCGGCAACCCCAGGCCAAATGCTATCTCCTGATCGTCTGCCAAAACTACCTGTCCTCGTAATTCTCCACTTTGGTTATCTTCTGTGTGGAGGTTTACATAGAACCCGTATTCTTCTCCTACTAATGCTTCTGCATCTGTGAGAGTAAAAGCACCATTAAATGTACCTGTAGTATCATCTACATTGAAGTTGCGAACAATAGGTCCTGTTTCACCTGCTACCGCTTGATGAACATGAATCGGACTTTGAGGGTTTCCCTCTGAGTCTGGGTCTCCTACAGGAAATAGAGGGCTTGATAGTTGCTCAAAAGTGCCATCTATTAGTAATATATTTCCTGGTAAAAATACATCGAAAGAGCCCATGGCCGGACTGTCTGTTACAGGTGGAACTTCCTAATTTTCAGCCATTGGTACAGAAAGTCCAAAGAAGTCATCAAATAAATAAGTTGCCATTATAAGCCTCTGAAATTTTATAGAATAAGCCTACCATACTTTAAAATAGTTTCAAGTTACAATTTAAAGTCATATAAAGTTAAGTTAGTATTGGTAAGTTATACAGTCAGGTTCTTTCACAGAATGTTAAGTTTTTAATTTACCCATTTTTTTTATTTAACTCTTGAGTATGACTTTATGTCATCAATAATTACTTTAAATTATATCCTACTTTAATTATTGATTAATAGAGAAATTAATGTATAATATTATCTGTCAATTATTTGTAAGCATTCAGCTATTAGCAATAAGACCCTATGTTTAAGGATAAGTTTAAATAAAAAAAGACTTTAGAACTGACTTTTATAGTCAAGTTTTTCTAGATCAATTTAATAAAGCTTTTATCGCTCACTATAAAGCAATAGGTGATGGATGACTGCTGAATGCTTAAAATTATTTGATTGAAAATTATTTAAGATAAAAATATGCAAACCAAAGACATAAATACCCAAAATAATCCCAAAATTCCAGCTAAAGATAGCAACTTTTTACAACAAAATTTCCATTTAAACTCTTTAGCAAATAACTCTAATTTTGACTTTCAAAATCCACCAAAACAAGAATTAATTGACGCCTGCGTTCACTGTGGATTTTGTTTATCTACTTGTCCTAGTTATCGAGTAATAGGGAAAGAAATGGATTCTCCCAGGGGTAGAATTTATGCTATGGATGCTATTAATAAAGGAGAAGCAGTTTTAAATCAAACAACTGCTGAACATTTTGATACTTGCTTAGGTTGTCTTGCCTGTGTAACTATTTGCCCATCTACTGTTAAATATGATAAATTAATCGCTGCAACTCGTCCCCAAGTAGAACGAAATACTCCCCGTTCATTACCTGATAAATTAATTCGTAATCTCATCTTTAATTTGTTTCCTTATCCCAATAGATTACGACCCTTAATTATCCCTCTATTCCTTTATCAAAAATTAGGAATTAATAAACTTATTCGTGGTAGTAAATTACTGGAAAAAATTTCTCCTAGATTAGCAGCAATGGAATCTATTTTGCCAGAAATTACTGTTGATGCTTTCGAGAATAATTATCCGACAATTATTCCTGCTGAAGGAAAAAAACGTTATCGAGTTGGTTTAATATTAGGTTGTGTGCAAAGAATATTTTTCTCCCCCGTTAATATGGCAACAATTCGAGTTTTAACCGCCAATGGTTGTGAAGTTATTATTCCTAAAAGTCAAGGTTGTTGTGCTGCTTTGCCAGAACATCAAGGGCAAACTGAACAAGCTCATACTTTAGCCAAACAGATGATAGATAGTTTTGCTAATACTGGAGTTGATGCAGTTATTATTAATGCTGCTGGTTGCGGTCATACTTTGAAAGAATATGACAATATTCTTCAAGATGATTCTGAATATTCTGAGAAAGCAAAAGAATTTTCTGATAAGGTTAAAGATGTGCAAGAATTTTTAGCAAATGTGGAATTAACAGCTAAACTTTATCCTTTAATTGAAGGTGAAGAATTGAATATAGTTTATCAAGATGCTTGCCATTTATTGCACGGTCAAAAAATTAGTTTGGAACCCAGAAAATTATTACAACAAATTCCTGGAGTGAAATTGCGCGAACCAATGGATGCAAGTTTGTGTTGTGGAAGTGCTGGAGTTTATAATATGTTGCAACCAGAAATAGCTGATGAGTTAGGGCAACAAAAAGCCGAAAACTTATTAAATACAGGTGCAGAATTAATTGCTTCCGCTAATCCTGGATGTTCTTTACAAATTAAAAAGCATTTAGAGTTGCAAGGTAAAAAAATGACTTTAATGCACCCAATAGAATTATTAGATTACTCTATTCGTGGAGTGAAATTACAGAGAAAATAGTAGATGCTAATTTAGTCTGATTAGGGTTTGCTTATGAAAGTCTGTCAGTTAAAGAAGGGAACAGTTTAGACTATATGTCTACGACTAAATTTTCTGATAGTCAAGATTAAAACTTTACCATCAGGACTTACGCATAATCAACCAGTTTTGGTCATTTGAGATTGCTATCCTGACGGACTGCTTCGCAAATGCACCTCGCGAGTAATGACAGAAATACGTTGGGCGTGCGTAAATCCTAACCATTTTGAAGCTATAACAGCTAAAAACCAAGAATTTTTTTTGAAATCAAAAGGCTAAAACCTATATTTGTCAATACTTTGAAATTGAATCAGCAAACCCTAATTAACGATCACGAAAGTGATTGCCTTGTTTTTTCCGAATCAAAAAAAGTAGCGTATATTATCAAGTCTAATACCAGTTTATGTACAGCAGATTTTGGGCAAATGATTTACAGAGTAAATGGTGAAAACAGTGTATTGCCGGCATCTTGCCTCCAAGAGTCTAACTCATGGGCAACAGAAAGTGCTGTAAATATAGCGATCGCTCTTTTTTTTTAGATAAACTTTATTGATTTAAACGTTTGAGAGAAAAACCACTCATACCCAAGATTGCAAATAAACCTAAAACTGTAGAAGATTCAGGAACAGGTTCCGGATCGAGAATATTTGCAACTGCTACAGACCTGCGACGAGATTGTCTTTCAAAAGTTCCTGTACCAAAAGTACCATTGCTTAATGTTACATCAAAAGTAACGCCTGCAAGACCAAAATCACCACCAGGATCAAAAAAACCAGGACCAACATTGTTTGTATTCATTCCAAACATTAATGTCTCCCCTGTAGTAAATGCTCCATCTGCAAAATCAAGTGTTAATAGCTGTTGTCCATCAAGGGAGTAACTAAACTCAGCATCAGTAACATCACTATTGTTACCAACTTGAGGAGCTCTCCTTGGACGGCTAAAGTTAAATGAAGCATCTGGATCTGCTGATAAATCTAGAATCAATTGATCAATATATACGTTTTCAGGACCTTCTTCAAAGATAACCCGAAAAAAGTTGTCTCTACGAGCTGCATTACTTCCAGAGTCTCCTCCTATAGTCTTAAATTTAATTGTTGCAGCTTCTGCTATTCCTGCGAATAAAGCAACACTAGCAGTTACAACCACAGTTATCAGTGATTTTTTTGCTATTTTCATCGAAGTATTTCTCCTAATTTTGGCGTTTGGTAGATGAGTGATACTGTTGATCAACATTAGAAAGTTAATACAACAGATTTCGAGTCAATGATTTACAGGATAAATACTTAAAACATTGTAGTGCGGGCAATATGCTCGCAATCAACCTCAAGGACAACAAAAAGTGCTGTCAAATCCTTGGAAAATGCTGTATGCAGCTTTTCCTAACTTACGAAATCTAGGGAATTCTGAAAATAACCTTTTCTGCCGATTTTCGTAGAAAGTTACACACCCCCGTACAAATGTACTATGCTTTCAAGGGAAAGCTTGTATAGCAATGCTTTCAACCACCCTAACTATTGTGTCCATAATAGCCACAAAAAATATGTTTTGACTTATGAATAGCCATCGTCATATAACACTATAGTACATAGCAAGAATAGCTCATAACGCTCCACTGGTAAGCCTCATAGCTATTTTCCCTAGTAACGGGTAGTTAAAAATAGTCTATAATTACCTCTGGATAGTCTTATACGAGTTTTTCCTTAGAAGAGAAGTTCAGATAGATGACTTTTAGATAAACCCTTTATGTAAATCCACTTATTATTATTACAGAAATTCAATGGGTTTGTCTAGAGGATCTAGGTCAACTTTACCGAATCTTCATAAACCTCAGAAAAGGGGTTATTTTTCTCTCCCTTCTAGTAGTCATGTCCACAGTATATGAAATACAGTTATTGTTATGATCTTTTATACCTCTAACTTCCCTCTTCACCAAAGCCAAGAAATTATCTATCTGATATCAAATTCGGTTGAACAGTTATTATATAGTTGGAGAGGATGTGGGAGGGGGAATGGGGAGTATGGGAAGTGTGGGTATAAGTCATAATGAAATCATTAGACATCTCCAAAAATCCCAAATCAAATCAATTATCGTACAGAAATTTATCAATTCTTTCTGACTATTGCCCATTGCCTATTGCCCCCAGACCTCTTTTCTGGTGATGTCTATATTGTGAGAAAAAAGTGTAGGGGTTTTGTCTCCAAATCAAAGCGCCAAGAGACTTAGAAACCAAACCCCGCATTTATAAATCTTACAACCTATTTAGGATTACTATATCAATCACGACTTACGCAGAAACCGGGTTTCTTGACAGAAATTTCATGGCAATAAACCCGGTTTCTTGGTTGCTTTGCGTAAATCCTGATCTATGATTACAGCAGTTTCGGAGACGCGTGAGGTACAAAATTTTATTTTCTGTTTAGTAATTCTGGTAACACAACTTTCCAGGTTGTTACAGCAAACGAAGGCTTTGTTACAAAAATATTTAAGTGTACCTCACCATCCTCATGCATTGCTGTAATTACAGGATATTTAGGACAAAAGAGGTAAAAGATAAATGATGAAAGTATTGTAGTCCGGGCATCTTGCCCGCAATGGATGTACCTCTAGGACTAAAGCCATGAGGTACGAAAAACAGGGGTTTGAGATTGCTTCCTGTTGTCGTATCGGACGAAAATACGTTGCAGTTGCGTAAGTCCTGACCTAATAACCACAAAAAGCGTTGTATCAATTATCCATTATCAATTATTCATCAACCTGTATTCCGCATACCAGCAGCAATACCATTGAGAGTTAACAACGCACCACGCAATAGCTCACTCTTACTATAACGAGAATGAATTACACCAGGCGTACCCATATCTTGCTCGCGCAAGCGTTTCAGTAAAGCTACCTGCAACATACCCAGAGGAATAATAGTTCCATTTCTTAACTGCACAGAACGCTGTAGATTAGGATATTCATCTAAAGGTCGCTGATGACCAGAAATTTGTAACACTAAATCCCGTGTTAAACGATATTCAGTAGCAATTTGCTCAAACAACTGCTCAAACCTTTCTAAATCTTCTGGTTTAGATAATTCCCGCACATAATAATGAGCAATTTCCAAATCCACTTTTGCTAAAGTCATCTCTACCTTAGAAATCACAGTACCGAAGAAAGGCCACTTAATATAAAAGTATTGCAAAAGTTTCAGATGTTCTTCTGGCTTTTGTTCCACAAACTCTTGTAAAGCAGTTCCCACTCCATACCAAGCAGGCAAAAGGAAGCGACTTTGAGTCCAGCTAAACACCCAAGGAATTGCTCGTAAACCAGAAATTGTCTTCTTTTTATCATTCTTTCGCCGAGCTGGACGGGAACTAATTTGCAGTTGACTAATTTCCTTAACTGGTGTAACTTGATAGAAAAATTCGACTAAATCTTCTTGTTCATAAATAAGATGTCGATAATGGCTACGCGATCGCACTGCCAACTCTTCCATTATGTCATTCCATTCTGGAATTTCATCAAACCCTGTATGGAGTAAACTAGCTTGAATTACTGCAGTAGTAACATTTTCTAAGTTAAACATTGCTAACTGAGGCAGAGAATATTTAGAAGCAAGTACCTCGCCTTGTTCCGTAATTTTAATTCGCCCACTAATACTTTTACCCGGTTGAGCTAAAATAGCTTTATAAGCAGGACCGCCACCGCGTCCTACAGAACCACCACGACCATGAAATATCCGTAAAGCAATGCCATACTGCATACCTATTTTATGTAAAGCTTTTTGAGCTTTATGAATTTCCCAGTTACTACTCAAGAAACCAGAATCTTTATTACTGTCTGAATAACCCAACATTACCTCTTGCAGATAAGGAGTTTCTAATTCTGATTTCAATGCTGGGTTCGACTCTTCTGGCAATTTATCGTATCCACCAGCAAGCGCTGCTCGATATAGAGGCAACTTAAATAAATCATCCATTACCCTGGGAGCATTTCTCAAATCTTCTACTGTCTCAAACAGAGGAACTACCAAAAGATCACTTGCACCAGTTGCGGGATCGTAAAGTCCTGCTTCTTGAGCTAATAACAAGACTTCCAACATATCGCTGACATCACGACTCATACTGATAATGTAGGTTTGGCAAATTTCTTTACCAAACTCTATTTGCAGTTGTCGCAGCATTCGGAAAGTGTCAATAATTTCACCGGTTCTCTCAGAAAAATGTAACTCTGTAGGAATTAGGGGGCGACGGGTAAGTAACTCTTTTGACAACCACTCAACACGCTCTGCTTCCGACATTTCCATATAAGATTTAGGCAAAATTTCTAAGTATTCAGTCACTTCCTGAATTACAGCCTCATGTACAGAAGATTCCTGACGAATATCAAGTCGCGCTAAAGTAAAACCAAAGATTTCTACCTGACAAATAATATTTTCTAATTCACTACAGTTTAAACCAGTTTCTTTCAGGTTGCGCTCAATGAGTTGCAACTCTGCTAGAAAGTCTGCAGCAGTATAATAAACATCTGCTTTTTCTCTACCTTTCGATAGAAGTTCTTTTTCTCTTTGAAATTGATCGCCATTATATAAACGCCAGTTGCGATCACGAGTATTTTCTAGACGTTTTTGCACATAAGACAACTTCAACCGATAAGGTTCTTGACGATAGCGAATTGCCCATTGGTCATATACTTCTGACATTTGTAGATGGTCGCGGTCTAAAGAGTCCAGCAATTCTGGTAATATATCACTCCAATGCAAAGACAAACTCAAAAGTTCTTTGAGGCGATCAACAGCATCAATATATTTATCTAATGCCATCTGACGTTGATAGCAAGCAGTTTCCCAAGTAACCTGTGGGGTGCAAAAAGGGTTGCCATCACGATCAGCTCCCACCCAGGAACCAAACTTACAAAAATTGTTACTTGGTGGTTTTAGATAAGGGAAAGAATTATGTAACGCTTGCTTAAACCTACGATATAGGTGAGGAGTAGCATCAAACAAAACTTCATTAAAATAATGAAGAGTAGTTTCTACCTCATCTAGTACCGTAGGTTTAAATTGGTGTAGTTCATCTGTCCGCCACCACAAAAGAATTTCTTCTGTTAATTGTTTTTTGAGAGACTCTATTTCCCAAGATGGAATCAAGTTCTTCTCTTCTTTTCCATTTACCTCTGGTTTCTCAAAGCTTTCATCTACCATATCTAGCTCCTGGAGAATTTTGGCAATACGTCGCTGTTTAGTTCTAATTGTCCGACGTACAATTTCTGTAGGGTGCGCTGTAAAAACCAAACGGATGTCTAAGTTATCAATTAATCTTTGAATTAACTGAGCTGGTACATTGAGAGTTTCTAGCAGAGGAAATAGGTAATGAAATGTACCCTCTCCTTCTGGTTGAGTTCTATTATCATTCCATATAGGTATACTTCCAACTGCCAACTCACAGGTCTCACCATTCTTAACTACATCGTTTTTATAGATTAGTTTTCGTGAATTTTTGTTGTGAGAGTAAGCTAGTTCTTGACTTCTTTGTTCATAATGTTGTTCTACAATATTGATTAGCTGAAAATATAGAGCAAAAGCTCTGGCAGCTCGAATTGCATCTTGGAGTTCTAGTTTTCTAATTAATTGTTCAATTTCTGAACCAATAAATTCCGAAGCTTGTCCTTCTGGAGAATGAATGGAGCGCATTTTCTGAAGTACATCTACCAACTCTTGGCCACATTCTTGCTTGAGCACTGACTCCCACAAATCTTCAACTACTTTGATTCTATGACGTAAAAATTGATCCGAAATTGTCATTTCGGCATTTTTGAACCCTGATTCTAACATTGTCTGTTTTGTATTCATATTATCTGTTCCCGTATAACTGATAACATCAAAAATAAATGTAATTTTTGATACTGTTTTTGTTTAAATAAATGCTGCTTTTCTTAACCCCCCTTTCAAAGCTATCCCTTATAAACACTTCTGAAACCCTGTTGATGGGGGTGGGGAGATGGGGAGGTGGGGGGAGAAAAGCCTCTAGTTAAATACTTTTACTCTCCCGCAATAACCATTAAATGGCAAGCTCATAACTTCTCTATAATGTCTAAGTTTTATGTTAAGAAAGATGTTTATAAAGCATAGAGGGAGAAGGGTTAAATTTGATACAGTCCTACATAGTAATGGTACACAAGAAAAAAGAATGTCGAAAACAGGGGCAAGATGCTCCCAAAACCGGGGCAAGATACTCCCACTGTTCTCGTCACAAAAATTATGACAATGTACGAGTATTACAATGCACTACCACTAGTTTTTTTGTACTGTTCAAAAATTTACCACATCACCTTAGAAATAGGAGGAGTTTTGGCTAAAGAAACCCGGCTTCTGGGTTCTAGTCTACAAGAAACCCGATTTCTACAAGAAACCTGGTTTCTGAGTTCTAGTCTATAAAGAAACCCGGTTTCTACAAGAAACCGGGTTTCTGAGTTCTAATTTACAAGAAACCTGGTTTCTGAGTTCTAGTCTACAAGAAACCAGGTTTCTGGGTGGGGCGGAAATAGTAGAAACCGGGTTTCTGGGTGGGGCGGGTTTCTGGGTTCTAGGAAGAGGCAATTATTCATTATCTAATGAAGACTTATCAGATGAATTTTGGGGAAAATTCAGCATTGGTAGGCGATCGCCCCGAAATATTTCTTCACTGTATAGTCCAATTTCTAATAATGACTCATTAACAGCTTTATTAGCCAACAGACCCAATAAAACCGGACCAGTGGCCAAACTCAGGACAATATCTGAATCAATTTTCCAACTAGGAGTGGTAAATGTAGGATTTTCAGGGGAATTTTCTCGAAAAGATTGCATTTGTATTACCTTATTTTTTTGATACAGGACTTACGCAGCAGAACCCAGAAACCCAGTTTCTCCTAAATGTTTCTTGCTCAAAACAATGATTTAGCCTAGAAACTGGGTTTCTTTGCGAAACAATTTTTTTAGCAAGTAATGCTAATTTGTATATATTTTATAGTATAATTATGGCTCTATTATTTTTAATAATATGCCACTGATTTAAGCAAAAGGTTTTCTTGATCTCTATGGGTACGCTACATTCCCAAATACCAATGATATAGTTAAGCCAGTCAAGGGAGTCTCCCAAACTAACGAGAATATGAAAGGGAATAAAATCATACTGACGGAAAATAAATCCCCTCTAGGAATTTGGGCACAAAAAGCCTTGGGACTTTCAGAAGTACAAGTACAAGTAAGATTGCGTGGCAATCACTTACATATCCTCTGTGAAGCCCAAAAATGTCCCGAAATGAATTTTGCCGTGGGTCGGTTTTCTCAGGCGCTGAGTCAGATTGATATAGAATCTCTACTACCTCCTCATCAACCTCGAATTTACCAGATGTTTCTGTGTGGCCGGACTTTAGGCAAGAGGCGACCTGACTGGACAGTAAAACTTGATAGTAACAAAGTATCAACTCACAATCAGAAGGTAAATACTCCAGCTAATTCTTATTTAATATCTGATTATGTTGCTCCTCAAAATTATGCACAAAATGCTCGTGGCAATCAAACTTTACCTGAAGCAAAATTAACAAAAGTTGGTGCTGGACAATCTTCTCAACTGGGTCTCCAGGAAAATACTCCCTCTAAATTACTCTTAAATTATCATTCAGGTCTGGTCTCGACAAATGACACATTAGACCATCTTAACTTTTCATCACCATCATTAGATTCAGAGAATTTTTCTGACACTGAACCAGAAAAGTCCAAGTTTGAAGCACAGCTAGATGACATCAAAAAATCAGGTCGATATCTACTTGATTCTCCTCTCACAGTTTCTTCTCAAAAATTAGCTGAATATGGCCACCCAGATGCAATAGCTAGTTATCTGAGTGAAATTTTAGGCGAGTTGGGGGTCTCTGTAAATGTCACTATTCGAGAAAGACAATTTAAGGAAAAATTAACAGAAACAACTTCACAGTCCGAAGATCATGGGGAAAATAATAAACTAAAAACCAAAAAAATATTATGGGTATCCTGTGAAGCAGGTTATAGTCCTGACCCATCTTTATTAGCAGAACCAATTACCCAAAAATTACGACAACTCAAGCTGAAAGATTTTCATGAAGCGTTAATTTCTCTTTTGGTTCAGGGTGAAACAGCACCTGACTGGATGTTAAGGGTAGACATGACTCCCCCCGATCTAATGTTACAAGAATGGGCGAGTTGGGGGGATGTAGCAGCTATTGAAAGTTTACTTAAACAACAGTTAGCTACCCTCGGGGTGGATATCCGAGCTACTCTAAAAGAATCAACTTTACATTTATTTTGTACTAAAACTCATAATTCCCACCAACAATATCCAGATCAAAAAGAAACCAAACTAGCGATCGCTTCTCAATTAGAAAAAATTCTCCCAAGAGGTATCGAAGCTGCTACCATATACGGCTGTATTATCAATGAAAGTAAGTATAAAAAATCGGAATCACCTCAATGGGTAGACTGGTTAAATTTACCAGCGTCAAAAAATCTCAGTCTATCTGTAAGTGCTAAAGTTTTGGCAAGTCAGGGAGACAATGAAGCGCTTAGTTTTTTGTTAAATAAATTACTGAATCCTAACCTGAATCAGAGATTGCAAACAGGTGGTATCCGGGTATTAATATTACAGAAGCAAGATTTATTGCACATTATGAGCGAAGCTCCTACCTGTCCTACTCAGTCTATGGTAGGACCTGCGATCGCTGGTTTCTTGCGTCAACTGAAAGTTCCTGGAGTTAGTGGGGTTAGGGTTTATGGTCGTCGTGCTGGTCAAAAGTTGCCTTTGTGGCGCTATGGAGTTAATTTTGATGGAAAAAGTCACCAGCATTCTGGACCAACACCAGAGTTTGCGGCTTCTGTGGAAATGGATTTTTTATTAGGGAAAGAAGCGGATCATGTATTTCTAAAGTTAAAACCACAAACGACTGAAAATTTTGACTCAAAACTTTTGCTTCCTCAAAAGTATTCATTTACTGCACAAGTTTCTAGAAGTATTCAACAATTACTTATTGGTTCTCGTTTATTTCTTCCTAATGAGGAAGATTCGACAAAAATAACTGATTCATTAAAATATAATGCTCGTAATTATGGTAAATGGGTTACTGCTCTTGTTTATGCAGCTTTGGGTATTTTATTTACAGTTCAAACTGATTTAAAAGTAGGTGCAATATTAGAAAGAGTTCCAGATATTTCGGAAGCAGAAAGTTTAGATGGAAAAGCAAATCCAGAATTGATAAATTATCCTACTTTTAATAGTTCCCAATTAGATGAACAATTAGTTCGTTATCAACAATATTTACAAGTAGAAAACAGATTACCAGATATTTTAATAGTTGGCAGTTCAAGAGCATTAAGAGGAATTGATCCGACAATGCTGGAGGAAAGTTTAGCAAGTTTAGGATATCCAGATTTAAAAGTTTTTAATTTTGGGATAAATGGAGGAACTGCTCAAATAGTAGATTTGATTTTACGTCGAGTTTTGCCACCAGAACAATTACCGCCATTAATTATTTTTGCTGATGGAGTTCGCGCTCTCAATGGTGGTAGAGTTGATAGAACTTTTGATATTATTGCTAGTTCTGAAGGTTATAAACAAGTAGATACTGGTACTTTTAAAATTGGGAATAATGTATCAGATAAATCAGATGATTTTGGCTTAAACATATTTCCACAAATATTCAAAAATATTCAGAAAAAAACAGAATCAATATCAGTTACTTATCAAGAGCGTGATCGCCTCAAGAACTTGCTTGTCTCAATTATTAATAATCCCAGAAATTGGAATGTTTTTAATCAAGAAGAAACCCTTGATTTAGAAGTAGAAAATTCTCCAGAGTTAGATGAATTTCAAGCCAATGGGTTTCTGCCAATTTCCATGAACTTTAACCCAGAAAAATACTATGAAAATCATGCTGAAGTTTCTGGTGACTTTGATGCTGATTATGCTGACTTTAAATTAACCGGAAAACAAACAACAGCACTCAAAAATTTACTAGAGTATACTGAGTCACAAGGGATTAATTTTGTCTTTGTAAATATGCCTTTAACTACACCATATTTAGACAAAGCCAGAACTGCTTATGAAAAAGAATTTCAAGAATATATGGAAGAGTTATCTTGGAAATATACCAATTTTATCTATCGAGATTTAGTTAGTATATGGCCTGAAAATTATGATTACTTTTCTGACCCTAGTCATCTTAATCATTATGGAGCGATCGCTGTTTCTCAAAAATTAGCTGAAGATGATATTATTCCTTGGCAATGACCTTAGATAGTCTAAGTGCATTGTGTCATCTAAAAATGTAGGTTCTTGTAGAAGGAAGTGAAACCTAACACGGGTCTTAATAATGTTGGGTTTCGTTCTTCAATCCAACCTACCCTTAAAATCCACACTTTTAAGATGTAGGTTCTTGTAGAAGGAAGTGAAACCTAACACGGGTCTTACTAATGCTAATGTTGGGTTGAGGAACGAAACCCAACCTACCCTTAAAATCCACACTTTTAAGATGTATGTCCTTGTAGAAGGAAGTGAAACCCAACACGGGTCTTGCTAATGCTAATGTTGGGTTTCGTTCCTCAACCCAACCTACCCTTAAAATCCACACTTTTAAGATGTAGGTTCTTGTAGAAGGAAGTGAAACCCAACACGGGTCTTATTTCCCTGCTTCCAATCCTGAAACCAACTTTTTCATATAAAATTATGTGGATTGTTAATCAAAATCAAGCTCATAAAAATCAAAACTATTTAGACACACTAATCAAACCAAAAATCGGTAAAATTATTAGCATTTTATTGATATTTTTTATATCAATTATAGTTACTATATTTATTATTCCAGCAACACAAGCTCAATATTTACCATTTCTCCAAGTACAACAAATTAGTTCTACAAAAGAAAATAATCATCCTTATGCAAAATTAGTTAATAGAACTGAAAAATTACCAGGAATGTTTACCCTTTATAGAGACCAACAAACAAGTAAAACATTAATGGAAATTCAACCAGAACAACTGAATAAAAATTTCCTTTCTGTGATTACTTTAGAATCTGGTATTGGTGAAGCAGGTTTAATTAGTGGTATACCCCTAAAAGATTTTGTATTCCAGTTACGGAAACACCAAGATAAGATTCAATTTGTATTGCCAAATATTAAATTCCGTAGCGACAAACTACACCCACAATCCCGCTTGATTCAACGTTCTTTTAGTGATTCAGTTTTATATTCTATTCCGATAGAAGCAACTCACCCTCAAACCCAGGCATTATTAATTGATTTAGAAAATTTATTGCTGGGAGATTTAAACTTACCATCATTAGAAGAATACTTACCTTATGATTACTCAATAGAACATCAAAATTCTTATATTAGTGATGCTAAAGTATTTCCTTTGAATATAGAATTAGAGTCGGTTTATAGAATCTTAAATCAAGATAATTCAGGATATTTAGAATCAGTGCCAGATAGTCGTGCTTTTAATATCAGAGTTCGCTACAGTTTTTCTGAATTACCAACAAATAATGGTTATATTCCTCGACTTGCAGATGAAAGAGTAGGTTATTTTATTACTGCTTATCAAGATATTTCCAATAATAGTCGTCGGGAACCTTTTGTTCGTTATATTAATAGATGGAATTTAGAAAAACAAATTCCTAGCGCACCTTTATCACCACCTTTAGAACCAATAACTTTTTGGATTGAAAATACAGTTCCCATCGAATATCGTGATGCTATTCGAGAAGGAGTTTTAATGTGGAATAAAGCTTTTGAAAAAGCCGGATTTATTGACGCTATTCAAGTTAGACAAATGCCTGATGATTCTACTTGGGATCCAGCAGATGTTCGTTACAATACGATTCGTTGGTCTACCTCTTTTGAATCTTGGTTTGAAGGCTATGGACCCTCCCGTGTAAACCCATTAACTGGGCAAATTTTAGATGCAGATATTATCTTAGATGGAGGAGTTATTAGAAACATTAAATATGGTAATATAGGTGGTCTAGTTTTACAAAATCAATCTTTGGCTAAAGCTTTTAAAAATAAGGATGGTAAAAATTATAATCCCTGTGTTTTAGATATATATTCTCGTTATTTAGATAGTCGAAAAATTGAGGCAGAAGCAAATCTTGCCAATAACAATATAGAATCTATAATTCCTAAGTCTTTGCAAACACAATTTCTATCTTCTCATAACTCATCATTATCAAACTCCCACTCATCAGAACATTTTTGTTTTGGTTGGAACTCATCTCAACAGTTAGCAGTAGGAGCAATAGCAATAGATGTTTTGCCAAAAGTCATACCTGACACAAAAGATATGGAAAAGTACGTCAATCAATACTTAAAACATCTCACTGCTCACGAAGTTGGTCATACTCTTGGTCTCAGACATAATTTCCACGGTAGTACCATGTTAGCTCCAGAAGAGTTGAATGATACCAACATTACTCGCACCAAAGGTTTAGTTGGATCGGTTATGGATTATGTATCAGTTAACCTTGCGCCCCAGGGAACAACCCAGGGAGACTATTTTCCGGTTATCGTCGGTCCTTATGATGAATGGGCGATTGAATATGGTTACAAACCCAGTGGAATAGCTAGTTATATTGGTGAAAAAGGATTTTTACAAGACATTGCGAATAGAGCAGTAGAACCAGAATTATCCTATGCACCAGATGAAGACTCTTATGACATTCTCGATCCAGCAGCAAATAAATATGACCTCAGTAGTAATACATTGACTTATTCTCAATGGCAACTAGATAACGCCGAGAATATCTGGCAAAAATTAGAAAAGCGTGTTCCCAGAAGTGATGAAAGTTATGGCGATATCCGGGTAATGTTTGATACGGTCTTCTTTTATTATTTCCGGCAAATATGGAATGCTACTTTGTATGTGGGGGGTCAGTCGTTTAACCGAGAGAATATCAAAAACGTTGATGGTCGTTTGCCTTTTGAACCAATACCTGTAGAAAAACAACGCCAAGCATTAGAAATACTGAATAAATATGTTTTTAGTAAGGAGGCGCTACAGTTTTCACCAGATTTATTGAATAAGTTAGCACCGTCACGTTGGCAGCATTGGGGGAGTCCTGTTCTTATTTTTCCTTTAGATTATCCAATTCAAGATCGGATTTTATTGGTGCAACAAGTAGTTTTAGGATCGCTCCTTTCTGATACTCGTTTAACTCGTTTACGAGATTCGGAGTTGAAGACAACGCCAGATAATGTTTTACACTTACCAGAACTTTTTGATACTTTGCAAAATAGTATTTGGAGGGAAGTCTTGCAACCAAATGAGAAACAAGTTAAGATTTCCAGTATGCGTCGTTCTTTACAACGGGAACATCTGAATTTATTAATTTCAATAGTATTGCGTAATCGTAGGGTACCTGAAGATGCTCGGAGTTTAGCTTGGTATGAGTTGCGACAACTGGATAAAGATTTGGAGAAAATAATTAAAAAACGGGGTAAAAAAATGGATGATTATACTAGAGCGCACCTAGAAGAAACACGCGCTCGGATTATGAAAACTTGGAATGCACAATTAGAATCTAATTAGGAGAGTGTCGGGAGTCTAGGAAATCTGGGAAGAAGGGAGAAATACAGCAAATTTTGAGAAAATGATGTATAGGGTAAATGGTAAAAACATTGTAGTGCGGACATCTTGCTCGCAAGGCAGAAAAATCACGGCATAATTCTTCCTCCTACTTTCTCTGTCTTCCCACACTTCCCACACTCCGCAACCTCCCCACACTCTGCTTGATTCGGCAAACCCTACTTAGGACTTGCTGAATTATTTATCAAAGTGTTTATGGGCATTGCTTTCAGCATTTATAGATAGTAATAAAGTACCAGCTTTTAGGTGATTCCAGTTTAAAAATCTAGGATTTTGGGCATTTTGAAGGGTAAAAAATTAGAGTAAGATTCTTCTGTACGGAGGTTGCATAAGGGCATCCACCTACTCTTCTACGATTCTTATTTCTCCTGACTTCTGGATTGCAGGATTGCAGGATTGCAGGATTGCAGGATTCTGGCTCCTCCCCGCTACTAAAAGACTTTTTTAGCCAACCTTACTTATGGTTTCCTGAATAGATATAAAAGCCTTCTCTGTAAAGGCTTTTAGCATTTTTAGATATGGAAAAAGTACCTGCTTTACGGTTCCCGAAAAATCAGCTCTTAATGCTTAAAAATTTACCATTTTCGGCAAAAGTTGGAAAAAAAATTACTCCCCTACTCTCCTACTCCCCTACTCCCCTACTCCTTAACCCTACTGAGACACTTTATCTGGGAAATATTTCTTGAGTTTTTGCAACTTGGGCGGAATTGAAAATACACAATAAGGTTGAAAAGGATTCTTATTAAAATAGTTTTGATGATATTCTTCAGCTCTATAATAATCTCTTAAATCAACCACTTCAGTTACAATAGGATTTTGAAATGTACCATTACTGCTCAAAGTAGAAATTACTTCTTGAGCAATATCTTTTTGTTCTTGGGAATGACACATAATCACAGAACGATACTGAGTACCAACATCATTTCCTTGTCTATTTAGTGTGGTGGGATCGTGAGTTGCAAAAAATATCTCTAATATTTCCTGTAGAGATATTTTTTCAGTGTCAAAAGAAACTTTCACCACCTCAGCATGACCAGTTCTTCCAGAACATATAGATCTATAGTCAGGATTTTTAGTATTCCCTCCAGCATAACCAGACTCTACTTCCTTTACCCCTGCTACAGCGAGAAAAACAGATTCTACACACCAGAAACATCCGCCACCCAATACAATTGTATCTAACATTATTTTCTCTTCCAAATTTTGGCTTTAATGTACATTAAATATTCATTGTAAACTGATTGTAGAGAAATAATTAGATTCAGATAATTGAAACCTTTATTAAATGAACTGTTATCAAAACTTATCAGCAGGATAAACTCAACAAAACCTCTGAAAATTTTGTCTTACAGGGTGACAAGCAAACTATATTTTTTAATCAAAGCTACCGAATTTAAAGTTTTTCCTTCTCAAGCAACTTTATTAAATTAGAAAGCCATACTAAATCTAGTTTAAAAAGAAGATTTACTGTTTAAATAAAATTCTAACTTTTAAGCTAAAAAAACCCTGCAAGTTTTTATAACCTGCAAGATTTAATTATTAGTTTGTTCTGATATTTGGCTCATTGCAATCAGATATGAGATTTTGCCTATTAAATTTAACTAATAGGTAAGCATTCAGCCATTAACTATCAGCTATCAGCTATTAATATCAAATCTACCTTTGGACAATAAAATCCATATTGGGAAAAACTTCAATCTTGGTAAGGTTTGGAGAAAAATATTGAATTGTACCAATACTACTAGATTTGAAACTATTATTAAATTTATCCTCTAAAGATAATAGCTGTTTAGCTGCGCGACGTGGAAAGTGGAGCATTCCCTATACGAAAAAGCGCAGCTCCTCTCCAAGAAACAAGCTGATAGCTGAATACTTACACTAATAGACATCTCCAGAAAAGAGAGATTAGGAAATAGGAAATGGGAAATAAAGGAAAATAATAGATGATTTCTGTCTGATAGTCGATTTAATTTTTTCCTGTTGGAGATGTCTAATAATAGTCTTACTTTAATAGCGAAGTGATTAATTAATTGAGAACAACAGTATTATCAGGGATACCGTTTAAATTAACACCTCCTGCTTGTCCATTTACCTGGTTCGCAGGTACTATGCTGCCATCAGGTAATTGAACTAATAATACACCTGTAACTGGATCTGGTTGAGGAGGAGCCTCAACTAAAGGAGTACCAACTGGACTGATTCCCACTAGATTAGGTAGTCCGAAGTTGTTAACTCCATCACCTCCATACTGAGTACCTACTAAACCAAACAACTGACCATTTTCAGCAACTGGCAACAGTTGACCTTCAAGAGAGAAGAAACCAGATGGCACGGTTTGATTAGGCCATAGAATAATTTCTCCAGTTAAAAAGTCTGTGGGAGCGTTGTCTCCAGCAATTATGTAGCCAATAGGGAATGTGGGAATTCCCGGACCAGCAGGACCAGCCGGACCAGTCGCACCCACGGGACCAGCCGGACCAGCCGGACCAGTTGCACCCACAGGACCAGCCGGACCTATAGGACCTACAGGACCTATTGGACCAGTTGCACCGGGAGCCCCAGCCGGACCTGCAGGACCTAGTGGACCAGTTGCACCGGGAGCCCCAGCCAGACCAGGAGCACCATCAGCACCAGCGGGACCTACAGGACCTATTGGACCAGCCGGACCCACAGGACCTACAGGACCTATTGGACCAATCGCACCGGGAGCCCCAGCCGGACCAGGAGCACCATCAGCACCAGCGGGACCTACAGGACCTACAGGACCAATCGCACCGGGAGCCCCAGCGGGACCTACAGGACCTATTGGACCAATCGCACCGGGAGCCCCAGCCGGACCAGGAGCACCATCAGCACCAGCGGGACCCACCGGACCTATTGGACCAGTTGCACCTATTGGACCTACAGGACCTACAGGACCTATTGCACCGGGAGCCCCAGCTGGACCAGGAGCACCATCAGCACCAGCAGGACCCACCGGGCCTATTGGACCAGTTGCACCTATAGGGCCTACAGGACCTACAGGACCTATTGGACCTATTGGACCAGTTGCACCTACAGGACCTACTGGACCTATTGGACCTATTGGACCTATTGGACCTACAGGACCTATTGCACCGGGAGCCCCAGCTGGACCAGGAGCACCATCAGCACCAGCAGGACCCACCGGACCTATTGGACCAGTTGCACCTATAGGGCCTACAGGACCTACAGGACCAGTTGCACCAGGAGCACCAGCCGGACCTATTGGACCAGTTGCACCTATAGGGCCTACAGGACCTACAGGACCAGTTGCACCAGGAGCACCAGCCGGACCAGGAGCACCATCAGCACCAGCGGGACCCATCGGGCCTATTGGACCAGTTGCACCTATAGGACCTACAGGACCAGTTGCACCGGGAGCACCAGCCGGACCAGTTGCACCTACCGGACCAGCAGGACCTACAGGACCCGGTATTATGGGAATTGGAACTTCAACAAATTGATTAGGAATAATTTCTGGTCCATCAACTAACTCAAAGCCTGGTAAAGTTGTTGGAGCTCCTGGTACTAGAGTGTTAATAGGTGAAGGAACGAATATATTATCTGTAACTTGAGATCCTGTTAATGTTAAAAGACTAGGATCAAACAAAGTCTCATCCATACATTTTTTTCTCCAGAAAGTAATTTTTCCAAGATTATAAGTGAGAATTTAACTTTTGAGAAAAAAATTTTGGCAATCTAGCTATTAAAAGACTAAGCCATTTTAATGAATTATCAAAAAAATTTAAGTGGCCTAATACTTTTGTCTCTCTAAACCTAAATTTTTTGGTGAGGTAAAACTTTCAAAGTATCACAAATTAACTGAAATAAAAATAGATTTTATATTCAAAAACTCAAATACATAATTCTACTTTCTATAACATTTTCCTAAATCAAAACTTCTTAGTTTATTTGACAGCTTACAATTACTATTAATATGAATAATTTATTGATTATGCACATTGAGATTATCGAATAGTGTTTAAGTTTACAGAAATGAAAGAAAAGAATTAATCTTGTACAAACTTCCATTAAATATCTAGCCAAAAATAAGGCGGTCGAAGAAGATTTGCATAGCTAAAAAAAACATACTGTCTTTATTTTTTTTATCAAATTTTCTAGTCTGAAAAATACTTGAAAGTCACTCTAAGCTAGGGAGTTAGGACAGGCTAATAAAAATAATTAGAACCTTTGGTAATACAAAAACCATACCTTTTCAACCTAAAAGTCTATGACTGTATATATTTGAGCCTATTTCTTGCTACTTTTTTGTGTGAATTTTGGTAAGACAATATAAATAGATTAAATTTGGCTTTAGCTCTAAATTTTCAACTTACACTTAGTTAGGGTTTATCGATACAAACATAAAAAAATACAGATAAAGCTTTGAGCTTTTTTGGGTAGAAAAAAGTCTGAACTTTTAGGCTGCTGAAATTCAAAAATTGAGCATTTTTTGTTGACGATGACAGAAAAATAACTTTGACTATTTTTCCGACTATCTCACTCTGTAACTATTTCTTTTAACTATTCCCGACCAAGAGCAAAAATTTCCATAAGTATACCCTAATTAAAATTAGAGACTTGTCAACAAATAGAATACCAATTTTAAGTTGGGTGCAGTGTCAAAAAGCTTAAAAAAAATGGTAGTTTATTAAATTGCAATTCCCTTACTAAATCAATAAACATTGTTACTTTAGCTGTTGTTTAGTAGCCGACTTCAGTAACTAACCAGAAACCTTTGAAAACCCACTTTTTTTCTCCCACATTCATGTTTGTATATATTCGCTTGGTTATAAACTATTAAATGGATTTAACCTTATAGCAAACATTTCATTTAACCAGAGAGTGTGAAAAAGTACCAAGACCTGGTAAATTAACCGAATATCAGTAAGCAAGATTCAAAGTAAATTTATGAAAGTCTTAGTAATTGGTGGCGATGGCTATTGCGGTTGGGCAACCGCTCTTTATCTTTCTAATCAGGGTTATGAAGTAGGTATCCTAGATAGTATGGTTCGGCGACACTGGGATATGGAAATTCAAGTAGAAACCCTCACACCTATTGCCCCTATCCAAAAACGAATCCAAGGTTGGCAAGACCTCACAGGCAAAAAAATTGACCTATACATAGGAGACATCACGAACTACGATTTCTTAAGTAAAACACTACGTCAGTTTGAACCAGAATCTATAGTCCACTTTGGTGAGCAGCGGGCAGCTCCATTTTCTATGATTGACCGGGAACACGCTGTTATGACCCAAGTTAATAATGTTGTTGGTACTCTTAATATTCTCTATGCGATGAAAGAGGATTTCCCAGATTCCCACTTGGTAAAACTAGGAACTATGGGAGAATATGGTACTCCCAATATAGATATTGAAGAAGGTTACATTACTATTGAACATAATGGACGTAAGGATACTTTACCTTATCCTAAACAACCAGGGTCTTTCTACCATTTAAGCAAGGTTCACGATAGCCACAATATTCACTTTGCTTGTAAAATATGGGGCCTCCGTGCTACAGACCTCAATCAAGGTGTTGTATATGGTGTGGCTCTGACTGGCCTTCTAGATGATGAAATAATTAATGATGAAATTCTGATTAATCGTCTGGACTATGATGGAGTTTTTGGGACAGCTCTCAATAGATTTTGTATTCAAGCAGCAATTGGCCACCCATTGACTGTTTATGGTTCAGGTGGACAAACTAGAGCATTCTTAGATATTAGAGATACTGTCCGTTGCATGGAAATAGCGATCGCTAACCCCGCAGAAGCAGGTAAGTTCCGAGTGTTTAACCAGTTTACGGAAATGTTCAGTGTTCAAAAACTAGCAGAAATGGTAAAAGAAGCTGGTAAAACTATGGATTTAGATGTGCAGATTAATCACTTGCATAATCCTAGAGTAGAATTAGAACAGCATTATTTCAATGCTAAAAATACGAATCTACTTGAGCTTGGTTTAAAACCTCATTATCTATCTGATTCTTTGTTAGATTCTTTGCTCAATTTTGCGATTAAGTATAAAGAAAGAGTTGATAAAAATCAGATTTTACCTAAAGTATCTTGGCATAGATAAAAAAAACTCAACCATCAGATTCTGCACAAAATACAATAGCATCCAAAACTAAGGAACAAAGTTCTGCACAAAGCGCAGTAGCATCTAAATCTGAATAGTAAATCTATCTTTAATTTTGTAGCAGATTTATTGATGGTTAGGTATGCTTTTCATAAGCAAATTATCTATGTCACCAAGGTTTTATTTTTAGCATTAATACCTCATATATTGAGAATCTGCTGTAATGAATTTGATAATACTTTAATCAGAGTTTTATCTATATATTAAGAGGTAATAATTAAATTTATTACCAAAAAATTAGGTATAAAGCCTCCCCTTTTCAGGGGATGAAAAATAACTCAGTATTTCAATCCTCCGGCTTGAGTCGGAGGTTCACTCTCTACTGTTTCGCTGCGCGACAAAAGCGCAACTCCGACCCAGGAGACTAACTGATAACTGAAATGACCTCTGATAATCTTGATTTATTTCACTTAACTTAACTGAGTTGAATTGTACCAAGACCACTGGATTTGATATTATTTATTAAATTTATTCCTACAACTAAACTTGTTATAATACTCAAAAAAAAAGCAATATTTTGACTAATATTTTTGCAAGCATTCTGCATCGTCAGCTAAGAGCTATCAGCTTCTGAAAAAAATCTATAATTTCCGACTATAAATTATATGGGTTAAAAGCTCAGATATATAGTTGAAAAGTATAAGTTGAAAGAGCGCTTGACTTACTTCATTCATTAAAAAAACTAAGAGCTGACTGCTGAGGTGCTAATAGCTGAATGCTTACATATTTTTTTTGATTTTATAAGCTAAATATACTTATGAAAATAGCCCTTTTTACTGAAACCTTTCTACCAAAAATAGATGGTATAGTTACCCGTCTGTGTCACACTGTCGAACATCTACAACGTTCTGGCGACCAAGTGTTAATCTTTTCTCCCGCAGGAGGAATTACAGAATATAAAGGAGCAAAAATTTGTGGCATTGAAGGTTTTCCCCTCCCCCTATATCCTGAATTAAAATTAGCAATACCAAATCCTGTAATTAGAGAAAAATTAGAAAAATTTCAGCCAGATATAGTTCATGTTGCTAATCCTGCGGTACTCGGATTAGGTGGTTTATTCTATGCCAAAAATCTCAATATACCACTCGTAGCATCTTATCATACTCACTTGCCTCAATACCTACATCACTACAATTTAGGAATGCTAGAAGGTCTACTTTGGGAATTACTAAAATTAGGTCATAACCAAGCCGACCTAAATCTTTGTACATCTACAGCAATGGTAAAAGAACTGAGCAACCACGGCATAGAACGAGTAGACTTATGGCAGCGAGGAGTAGATACAGAATTATTTCAACCCCATCATGCAAGTCAGGAAATGCGCGATCGCCTCAGTCAAGGAAATCCAGATAATACAATATTGCTATATGTTGGCCGTTTAGGGGCAGAAAAAGAAATTGAGCGGATTAAACCAATCTTAGAGGCCATCCCTAACGCTTGTCTGGCTCTGGTAGGTGATGGCCCGAACCGACAAAACCTAGAAGAACATTTTGCCGATAGTCCCACTCATTTTGTGGGCTATTTGCGTGGTCAAGAATTGGCCTCTGCTTATGCTTCTGCTGATGCCTTTATTTTTCCTTCTCGTACAGAAACCTTGGGGTTGGTACTTTTGGAAGCAATGGCCGCCGGGACTCCAGTAGTAGCTGTTAAGTCTGGAGGCATACCTGATATAGTTACAGATGGCATAAATGGTTATCTATTCGATCCGGCTGATGAACAAGGGGCTATTACAGCAACTCAAAATCTTTTGGCTAGGTCAGAAGCACGAGAAACCTTGAGGAAAAATGCTAGAGCTGAAGCTGAACTTTGGGGATGGTCAGCAGCAACTCAACAGTTAAGAAACTATTATCAAAAAATTATTTCTAGTTATTCCCAATTATGGGCAGCTTAGAGAGATAGATTGTGTGAAGTGTGGTTCGTGTGGGAAGAAATTAAAAAATATATTTCTTCATTATTACTATACTATGCAGGAGTGCTAAAAAATTGAACAAACAAGACAGGCATTTTGCTTGTACATTCTTTCTCCTTCCTTCTTCGTTCTTTTTTTTTCTTTCTTCTTCTTTGACCAAGAAATAAGGTCTCAAGGCTCCCTATTCCATTGAGGTACTGATAACTGATAAGTGATAACTGAAATGACCATAACCTAATATTTTATTTCATCAATGCCCTCTTATAACTTTTTTTTGGTAGACTGTATAGTGCCACTTTGTAAAATTTAAACAAAGCAAAATAAACTTAAAACTTAAACTAGAGCCATTTAACATTAAGAAAAAGCAGTCCAAATGACATTCTCAGATGCTAGTGGCAGTATTCTCGCAACATTGACTCAAATTGAGCGTATGGGTCTACTGGCAACTCGCGTCAAAGATTTGCCAGTAGGAGAGTTTGTTTGTCTGTTGGACTTTATTACTGCAGAGTTTCATCAATACCTTAGAGCTATTGACTTAATTAATAATGAAGGTGTAGAAACTCTACTAGAACAACTATTAGATGCTTTTACCTTAAAAATTGGTCAAGTCCTGAAAGCCGATCAAACAACTATTTTTCTGGTTAACCAAGAAAAACAACAACTGTGGTACAAGACAAATATCGGAAATACAAATAAATCTCAAGAGTATGGCTTACCAATTAATCTTGGTATTTTAGGTCATGTTGCTACCACAGGAGAACTACTCAATATTGCTGATGCCAAAACTCACCCATTATTCAATGAAGAGGTAGACCAGCCACCAGGTTATAATACTCGTACTATCCTATGTATGCCACTTTTTAGCATTACGAATACTACCAAACCAGTGGCAGTGGCACGACTACTAAATAAGGAGGGTGATGTCCCTTTCGATCAGGAAGATGAAAAGCTCTTCCGCTCCTTTGCTGACTCAATGGGAATCATTCTCGAAAGTTGTCAGTCTTTTTATGTTGCATCTCGAAACCAACGAGGAGTTTCAGCTCTACTTAAGGCCACGACAACTCTGGGTCAAAGTTTAGACCTAGAAACAACATTAAGAGCTGTAATGGATCAAGCTCGTAATTTGATGCAGGCAGATCGTAGCACATTATTTCTACTTAGTAAAGAAACCAATGAACTTTGGACTAAGGTCGCCACAGCAGATCGGAAAAAAATGATAGAAATTAGAATACCAGCAGATCGTGGTATAGCTGGTTATGTTGCTTCTACTGGAAAAACTCTAAATATTCCTAATGCTTATACAGACCCTCGTTTTGATCCTAGTACAGATGAAAAAACGGGATATGAGACTAGAAATATTTTATGTATGCCAGTTTATAATGCTAAAGGAGAATTGATTGGGGTAACTCAATTAGTTAATAAAAATCAAGGTAGTTTTACTTCTTCAGACGAAAAGTTTTTATTAGCTTTTAATGCTCAAGCGGGTATTGCTCTGCAAAATTCTCAACTGTTTGAAAATGTTTTAGTAGAAAAACAATATCAGAAAGATATTTTACAGAGTTTGTCTGATGTGGTAATTTCTACAGATATGCAAGGTAGAATTGTGACTATTAATGAAGCAGCTTTAGAAATGTTGGGTTGTCCGATTAAACACGAAGTTCAAGGTAAGACAAACGGGGAAATTTGGGAAGAAAAACTACTGGGTAGAAATATATGGGAAGTTATTCCGATTGAAAATTTGAAGTTTCGTTTAGAAGATAGTCTGAAACATGGTACTAGACAATATGTTCCAGAACAAAATTTACGTATAGGGTCTGTGCTGAAAAAAGAAGGGGAAGAAACGGTTTATATTCTAGCAGTTCCTGACCACAATAATCCTAATATTTATTTTCCTTGGGGAGAAAGAACATCAACAAATATTCAGCAAAATTATATTCAGAATAATCATAAAAATAATAGCCAATTTATAGACTTATCTGAAATAAACCAAGTCTTGGACAAGAGTTTAAATTTGACAGTAAATCCTTTAACTAATCCTGAAGGTGGTGTTCGTGGAGGGTTGATAGTTTTAGAAGATATTAGTCAAGAAAAACGGATGAAAAAGGCTTTGTATCGCTACATGACTCCTGGGGTGGCAGAACAAGTAATGGCTTTAGGAGAAGATGCTTTATTGGAAGGAGAACGCAAAGAAGTAACTGTTTTATTTTCTGATATTCGGGGTTATACAACTATAACAGAAAATTTAGAAGCATCTGAAGTTGTGAAACTTTTGAATCAATATTTTGAGACAATGGTAGAGGCAGTATTTGACCATGAAGGAACTTTGGATAAGTTTATGGGAGATGCTTTAATGGCAGTTTTTGGCGCACCATTACCTTTAGAAAATCATGCTTTAATGGCGGTGAAAACGGCTTTGGATATGCGTCTGCGTCTCCGAGAATTTAATTTATCTCGCCCTAATGAAACCAAATTTAAAGTTGGTATTGGTATTAGTTCAGGAGAGGTAGTTTCTGGTAATATTGGTTCTCATAAAAGAATGGATTATACAGTTATTGGGGATGGTGTAAATTTGAGTTCCCGTTTAGAATCAATTACTAAACAATATGGTTGTGATATTATTTTGAGTGAGTTTACTTATAAACTTTGTAGTGATTATATTTTGGTTAGAGAGTTAGATAAAGTTAAGGTTAAAGGTAAACAACAAGCTGTGAGTATTTATGAATTAATTGGGGAAATTTCTCAACCTATTGACTTAGAAACAGAACAATTTTTAGAGGTTTATATTAAAGCTAGAGCAGCTTATAAAGAAAAGAAATTTACTCAAGCAATAGATTATTTTGAGACGGCGCAAAAAATTAGACCTAAAGATCAAACTGTTGCTATACATATTAAGCGATCGCTTGATTATATTAAAGCTCCACCACCTAATGATTGGGATGGTAGTTATACTATGACAACAAAATAATTAATAATTATTTATTTATTTATTTATTTATTTATTTATTTATACAGCACTTTTGAGGATAGTTAAGTAAATATTCAATATCAAACCTTTGTAACACAGCCTTCTAGGCTGTCTTATCTTATGTGTGCTGATATTGTGCTGAAAAAATTAACTCTTGTAACACAGCCTTCTAGGCTGTCTTATGTGTGCTTCACTGATATAAATATAAAATATGCTGTAATTGATAATTAATAATGAAAACTACTGGATTATTTTACCTAAAATAGTGCATTAGGGAGTAGAAAAGAAAGAAAATTGTTGGGTTTCGTCCCTCAACCCAACCTACATCTATAACTATATTAAAACTCCACCATCGAATGATTGGGATGGTAGTTATACTATGACAACTACATAATTGATAATTGATAATTGATAATTAATAATGGATAATGAAAACTACAAGAGTTTCTCAAGTTATTAGGTACAGTTGTTTTTCTTATTTTCTATTCCCTATTGCCTGTTCCCTATTGCCTGTTCCCTATTCCCTCAAATACTAAAAATGAAACTAATATTATTAGCAACTATTATTATTTTCTCCCAACTTGGTTGGATAAACTCAGCTAAAGCAGCTAATCCAGAAGCTATCCGCAGACTATTAGAAACTAAGGAATGTGCGGGATGTGACCTCCGTGGAGCTAACTTATCTAATGCTAATTTGATAGGAGCAAACCTGGAAGGAGCAAACCTGGAAGGAGCAAATTTATCTGGTGCTAACCTAGCAGTGACTATTCTTTTTCGTGCTAATCTTGCTAATGCTAACCTTTTTAGAACGACAATGAATGATGCTGATCTTCGAGGTGCAGATTTAAGAGATGCTTACTTAGTTCGTGCTAATTTATCTAGAGCTTATCTCACAGGAGCAAATTTAGAAAATGCTAATCTTTTTCAAACAAATTTGATAGAATGTCTGGCTAGTGGTGCTAATTTTTCTAATGCTAATTTACAAGAATCAAGTTGGTTTAGGGCTAACTTAGTAAATGCTGATTTCAAAGCATCCGATCTTTTTAATGCTAATCTACATCGAGCAAATTTGCAGAATGCTGATTTTTCTAATGCTAATTTGACTAAAGCTAAGTTAATGGAAACAAATATTACTCTTGCTAATCTCAGTGGCGCGAACTTAGAAGGAATTAATGTCCGTGGTACAAGTATCGGTCCGAGTTTGTGTTTAATTACTAATTATATAGAATGTGCGCCGCCAAAAGTAATTCCAGAAGTGGAGTAGAAATTTTATTTTGAGGGTAGTTGGTTTATTTGTCGTTGATTTTTCCCAGCATAGAAACCAAGTTTGTATTAGATAGTTTACTATACTAACATTTGTAACAAACCCGGTTTCTCATATAGCACTTTTCAAATTGATGAACCACATCGCCATAACCAAAAGTTTGTAGGGACGTTCCATGGAACGTCCCTACTGTGGTTTACCCAAATGAAAATCGCTATAAACTGGATTTGATATCAAACAATAGGTAGGAGCGAACAGCCATTCACTCCCTACAATATTATAATCTTATCCTCATAATTCTGATACCGATTTGATAAATTATGCAGTCAATACAAAAATAGGGATGTTCAATAGAACATCCCTTCTTTGGTTTCATAATTATTTATTAAAGTAGAGTGAAAATTAACGTTTACTTAGAAGCTTTCTTGCGACGAGTAACAACTAAACCCGCACCAACGACACCGAGACCGAGTAATACAGTTGGTTCAGGAGTAGAGACAGTAAACATAGCACCAGAAAAAGTCATGTTCTCAAGGGAACCATCACCTTGAAGTAAAGCATCAACAGCAGCTTTTGTAGTATTATTGGTCTGGAATGTCAGGTTACCTTTACCTTTGTAGGTGTTAGCACCAAAGATAAAATCTCCATAAAGAGCTACATCTATAGACACATTTGCACCACTTTGTGAAGTTTTATAACTAGCCTTACTTAGATTAAAAACGTTGAGTCCATCTGTAATGGTAGTATTATTGGGAGCTGAGACTCCAGGTGCGCCAAACGTACTTACACCAAAATCAATAAAATTATCAATAGCTACATTACTTGTAAAAAGAGGTCCATCAGGTGTAAAACTTACATCGAACTCTTCGATGTCTTGAATATTAGCAGTGTCAAAACCTGTAAATATGCCATCTCCCCCTACGATACCAATAAGTCCCTGGTTAAAGTTTAATTCTGGGTTATCTCCCAACACACCATTTAAGTTTACTGTAGTTGATGTAACCTGAGGAGTTGGACTGCTCATATCAATTAACGTACCACCACCTATTTGAAATTCACCAAAACTAGCAGCATTAGCAACACCAGTAAATACAGTACCTAAAGCGAAAGGAATAGTAGCAAGAGAAGCAAGAATTATGTTTTTCATTTTTAATACTCCGGGAAATAATTTAGTTATGTAGGTTATATAGTTTTTTACAAGTGATGCTTATGTAAGCTTTGACCCTTGATCTTTTAAAAAATTAAATATTTACTCTTCCTACTTTCACTACTTTATCTAAATATTTGGTTAATAAAGCGGTTTAAGTTATCTGAGCCTTTTGTTTCCTTACATTTATATAGTAACCAACCCTCTTATTCTTTGGCAACCCTTTCTGCTCTGATTTACTAAATCTTGATAAAACTTTCCCGGATTCTGAATTACTACTACCGTAGTTCACCTGATACTTACTCTAAAGCCATGTGCTTTTTATTACATACAATTAATTATTAGGCATTATGCCCATTACTATCTAATAACTGATTAATTTGAATTAACTATATATGTTTATTAAAAAAGAGGAAAAAACTATTTATATAGATTTAGACTTATGAATTAATCTGTGGCCAAAAAAACAAGTGATGTTAAAAAAAATACTTTAAGCGGATTTATACAGATTTAGACAGATCGAGTCGTAACTAAAACAAATTTTTAGAGGTATCTACTAAGTCATTTACAAATGGTCGGTAATCTGGTATTTCCCACAAAATCCATTCAGATGTCAAAATGGATATAGAAATAAATATTGTTATTAAAGAAACAAAAAATCATGGCAAATACGAGTAATTTTCGCAAAGCTATTAGTCAAGCCCAAGGTCAAAATTTAGTAGGCCCTAATGTTATTGCCAATGCTTTACCATTTGTTGGGGGTGGTCTAGTCCTCACCGCAGTGGGTACATTTGGTGGCCTAGGAGTATTGAGTTCCAATCCTGGGATATTTATGACTACCTTCTGGATAGCCGTCATTGTAGAGTTAGTCCTATTTTTTGTGGCTCGTGGAGTTGCAGAACAAGGTAATAATAATGTAGCTCTACCTTTGTTGGCTACTTATAGTTTGCTATCTGGATATACCCTAAGTGGTTTAGTATTCGTGGCTTTAAGTACCCAGGGTGTAGGTATTGGAGGAGTAGGTTTTGCAGCTCTCGGTTGTGGTATCACATTTATTGCAGCTCGTCAAATCGGCTCAAATTTGTCTGAAGAAGATGGCATGGCTTTAACAAAAACCGTTAGCTTAGGAATTATCGCTTTATTAGTGGCGGTTGTTGGTCAAGTTATTTTTAGCTTTTTCGGCATTTATACAGCAGGTTGGTTAGAAATAGGTATTTCTGGCATTGGTGTATTCTTGTTTGCTGGCGCTGCAGTGGTGGATTTCTATATTTTGCCCCGTACATATCGGGACGATCAATATATTCCAGCAGCTCTCTCAATGTATTTGACTTATATCAATCTATTTGTATTTATTCTCCGACTCATTATTGCTATTACTGGTGGTAGTCGCGACTAGGTTATTGATATAGTAATATAGAATCTGGTTATATACAGGAATTACGCAAAGGCACTATATATAGATAGAGTCTTGGTGCGTTACTATCGCTAACACACGCTACTGGACTGTTTCATCTAAAAATGTAGGTTGGGTTGTAGCAAGCCTGGTGCGTAGCAGTACGATAGTGAAATCCAACAAAGCTTTATTACTGTTCGGTTTCGTGCCTTAACCCAACCTACGCCTTCCTAGGTTATATAAGAGAGTAATATAGTAGGTAGGGGCGGGTTTTACGCAAAGAAACCCGGTTTCTGGAGGGGTTTTTTACCTCTTTGCTGATAACTGATAACTGAAAAGGGGAAGCGATCGCTATATGGAAGTATTAGAAATTAAACGAGAAATAGAAAATTTGTCCTCTCGCCTGGGTACAACCCAGGACTATCTTTGACATTCCAGCACTGAAAGCCAAAATTTTAGATTTGGAGCAAGTTGCAGCTCAACCAGAATTTTGGGAAGACCAAACGACGGCACAAAATACTCTGCAAGAGCTTAATGATTTGAAATCCCATCTCGAGCAATATCAAGAATGGGAAAATAATCTGGAGGATACTAAGGCGATCATTGAGTTATTGGAGTTAGAAACTGATGAGTCTTTACTAGAAGAAGCAGATGTAACTATTTCTCGTCTCAACCGAGAGTTAGATCAATGGGAGTTACAGCAGTTATTATCTGGTGTTTATGATCAAAATGGGGCAGTTCTGACTATTAATGCTGGCGCAGGAGGCACAGATGCTCAAGATTGGGCAGAAATGTTGCTGCGGATGTACACTCGTTGGGGAGAGGATCATAAATATAAGGTACAGTTGGCAGAAATTTCTGACGGAGACGAAGCAGGTATTAAGTCTGCAACTTTAGAAATTATTGGGCGTTATGCTTATGGTTATTTGAAAGCGGAAAAAGGTACTCATCGCTTAGTCAGAATTTCACCTTTTAATGCTAATGGGAAAAGACAAACCAGTTTTGCTGGTGTGGAAGTGATGCCGATATTAGATAAGTCTGTAGAGTTGGATATTCCAGAGAAGGATTTGGAAATTACTACTTCTCGTGCTGGCGGTAAGGGCGGTCAAAATGTGAACAAAGTGGAAACAGCAGTGCGAGTGGTTCATATTCCTACTGGTCTTGCTGTGCGTTGCACCCAAGAGCGGAGTCAGTTACAGAATAAGGAGAAAGCTTTGGCATTATTGAAAGCTAGGTTATTGGTAATAGCTCAAGAGCAACGTGCCCAGGAAATTGGTGAAATCCGGGGTGATATGGTAGAAGCAGCTTGGGGAAATCAGATTCGTAACTATGTTTTTCATCCATATCAGATGGTAAAAGATTTACGGACTCAGCAGGAAACTACTGCGATTACGGATGTGATGAATGGTGAGTTAGATACATTTATTGAAGCTTATCTACGTCAGGAAAATCAAATGGTGGAATAATAATTAATAATTAATAATTTAGGACTTACGCAAAGGCACTATCTATAGCGTATCGGTGCGTTACGAGATACGCTAACGCACCCTACTGCATTGTTTCATCTAAAATGGTGCAATAGGTAGGGGCGGGTTTGATCGGAAATTTTCATAGATTTCTAGGATTTATATAAACCCGCCCCGGAAACGTTGGCTTATATCACTGGGGGCGGGTTTATCTAGTTGACTTG
>NZ_JAYKGW010000139.1:0-6421 GCF_035285525.1 Okeania sp.
ATTAATTTTTTATCTAAGAGTTCAATGCTCAACCCAAAATTAAGTAAACCCGCCCCTGAAAATTAATTTTTTATCTAAGAGTTCAATGCTCAACCCAAAATTAAGTAAACCCGCCCCTGAAAATCACAGAAAATCTCCTCAATCTGTTAACATACTTAAAAAACCCCATTATCCTAAAACCAGAAAAACTCCACAAATTAGTTCTATTGACAAACCTAGGAGAGGTCAAAGAGAAGAATCATTTAACTGGCAAGAATTTTTATGGAAAGTGCAATCTTTACCTTGGCGCAAATGGATAATTGAATGGATAGGAATTACTTTGTTATTTGGTGGCTCTAGTTTAATGGCCGTGGGAGCATGGCTCAGTGTTAAGTTAATTTCCGATCCAAACGCGATAGTTTCATTCAATCAAGTCTTACCAGGATGGACTAAATTTTACATATCAGGAAATAAGTCTTTAAAGACTTTGGAGCAAATTAAATCTAGTATAAAAGATGAAGGGTTTAGCAGTGAAAAAATTTTTCCTCTTCCTAATACAAAAACAGATTCTGGTTCAGATTTATTAGTGCCAGTAATGCAGGAAATTGCATCTAGAGGTTCGTTACCCTGTGAAACTCCTTGTCGAGAAGTGTTAGAGTTGCGGGTTTATGAGTCAGTTTTATCTATTAATCAACGAGAAGGCAGTCAACCATATTTTCGATTAGCTAATACTTTACCACTCAAAGGTCCAGCCGAATCTTTTGTTATTGCATCTACTATTGATGCCGATCGGGGTTCAAATCAACCTTTACCTCTGACAGGTGTAAGTCAGTTTCAAGGGAAAGTTCCGAAAGCAGGAGTTTGGTTTACTGTCAGTGGTCAGAGATTACAAAATAATAAAGCTATTTTTTATGGGGAAATTGTGAATTATAATCCTCGTAAAAATTATTTAAGTTCCATGTTGAGATGGAAAAGTGCTGCTGGTCAAGCTCCGATCTGGCAGGAAATGACTGGAGGCGGAGATCCAGAGTTATTAATAGAGCAAACTGTGGGACTAGATCCTGATTTTGATATTTATTGGATTCAACCAAGAAAGTTTATACTTAATCCGATTAAATTGGAAGAAATTTCCCTGAGTGAAACTCCCATTGAAAAAAAGTCTTATCAAGATATTTTAAGGTTAGCTCGTAGTGGTTTATGGTCTCCTGCTTTGGCTTTAATGAAACCTTTGCGAGCAAATTTAATGGATAAATCTCAATGGTCGGAAAAAGCCGAAGCTCAGTTTAATTTAATTAAGTTTCATGCCAAGATTACAGAAGCTCAAGCGATCGCTTCTTGGGCAAGTCCAAGTCAAAAAGTTTTAGCTGGTTTGATAGATGGCCGTTGGCAAGAAAGTCTAGATGTGTTTGAAAATAATTTGAGTAGCACTTATGATATCGTTAAGTTACTAGAAAATGATACTGGCCGTCTCACCAACCGAGTTGATGCCACTTTAAGAGTAGATCGAACTGAAGTTAATGCTTTAGCTTGGGGTGCTTTAATTTTGGCAAGTCAAAAAGGACGAAGAAGAGCAGTGTCATGGTTGAATAGACAACCTCAAACTAAAAAGGAGACAAAGGAGAAGGTTGGGAAATTATTGGATCAACTTGATGCTGCTGTGGCTGAAAATCAGACTATACAAAAACAAAAAACTGAGCGAAGTTTAAGATAAAATGGTTGAGTATCGTAGGGGCGGGTTTTCACAGAGAGAGATTTCCCTAGTTCACCTCAGATTTACCTAAACCCGCCCTCTTTTCTACAACATCAAAATATGTTATTGGCAGGTTACTCTATGGTGGGGGGTGGGTTTAGTTATGTGGGGGCGGGTTTAGCTGACTCTATGTCAAAACTTGTTAACTTAAGGTGGAAACCCGACCCTACAATAGTTGATTATATTAAATCCGGTAGGTAACATCAGTAAAATTAAAGAACCTAGGAGTTTTGTCTCCAAACCCTCTACAAAGCAAGCGGGTTCGACACTATATCATTATATCATTAGGGGGCGGGTTTAGCTGACTCTATGTGAAAACTCGTTAACTTAAGGTGGAAACCCGCCCCTACAATGGTGGATTATGTTAAATCCGGTAGCATCATTAAAATTAAAGAATCTAGGGGTTTGGTCTCCCAACCCTCTACAAAGCAAGCGGGTTCGACACTATATCATTAGGGGGCGGGTTTAGCTGACTCTATGTCAAAACTCGTTAACTTAAGATGGAAACCCGCCCCTACTATTTTAATTGATAATGAATCTATTTATCTTTAGTTGAACTATTCACAAACTTCTAAATTTTTCTTCACATCTGGATGAGTAACAAAATAATCTTTAAGCCAATCACAAGAACTTTTTAATAGATCATTTAACCCTTTCACCTGCCATAACTGTAAATCATTATCTACCAAAGTTGCTACATATTTACCATCCAAACTTAAACCCTTAGAATTTTCAAATTGAGCTATTTGTCGCCCAGTCAGATCCCAAACCTTTACCATACCATCTTTTCCCATACTAATCACCTGTTCCCTATCAGCACTAAAAATCACATTTTCTACACTACCAATATGCCCTTTTATCTCAGTAATTTGATTGCCGGAAAAATCCCATATTTTCACCATCCCATCACTATCTCCCGTAGCGACATAATCTCCTGATGAACTAAAACCAATACTTTCCATCCAACTAGAAACAATTTTTAACTCCAAGACAAGCTGCAAAGAACTATCAAAAATTTTTCCAATACCATCCTCTCCAGCAGTACCAATATATTTTCCATTCGGACTAAAACTTATATCCAAAACTCGCCCATTATTACTTTCTAACTCAGCTAACTGCTGACCAGAATTATTCCATATCCGAGCAACACCATCTGCTCCCACCGTTGCTAAACGTTTTCCATCAGGACTAAAACTAATCTCTTTTTCCCTACCCTCTTCACCCTCTAACTCTATTAACTCCTCTCCCGAAACCTGCCAAATTTTTGCTTGACCATTATCTCCAGCAGTTGCCAGACGTTGACCGTCTGGACTAAAATTCAGATCACCAAACATACCTGAATATCCATTTAATTGAGCTAAAGGGTTTCCTGAAATATCCCAGATACGGGCACTACCATCAACTCCCGCTGTTGCTAACCTCTGATGATTCGGACTGAAACTTACTGTCTCAAAAATATCAGAGTTTCCGGGAATTTTGACCTCGCCATTACCTTCTAATTCCCAAATCCTACCAGTACCATCTTCTCCTAAAGTTAATAATAATTCTCCATCAGAACTAAAGTTAAGTTCCAAAACTCGGCCATTATGTCCTTTAAGAGTAGTTAACAAATTACCATTACTGTTCCAAATTTTCACAATACCATCACTACCTGCTGTAGCTAGACGTTGACCATTGGGACTAAAATTAACACTGGTGATAATTCCTTGATGTCCAGGAAGTTTCCCTAATAGTTGGCCAGAAACATCCCAAATCTTTCCTGCTCCATCTTCTCCGGCTGCAACTAACCTTTTACTATCGGGACTAAAGCTAAGATTCGAGACTTTACCTTTAAGTCTGGCATATAGTTGACCAGTACGACGCCACCAAATTCTAATAGTGCCATCCCATCCAGCGGTAGCTAGGAGTCTACTATCTGGGCTAAATACTACTTTTTCGACACTACCTTTATGTCCTCTAAGCATAGCTAACTGTCTACCTATTCGATTCCAAATTATGACAGTACCATCCCATCCAGCGGTGGCTAAATATTTTCCATCAGGACTGAATTTAATATCTAAGATGCGCTCTTGATGTTTGGTAAGAGTGGCTATTTTCTGGCCAGAGATATCCCAAATTATGGCAGTGCTGTCTTCTCCAGCAGTGGCTAGGAGTTGACCATCTGGACTGAAGGCGATTTGCCAAATTTTGCCTTGATGGCCTCTGAGTTCTACTCGCTGTTTGCCCTGAAAATCCCATATTCTGACTGTTCCGTCTTCTGCTGCTGTGGCGAGGAGGTTGTCTTTTGGGGAAAATTTAATGTGGGAGATTTTGCCTTGATGTCCTCTCAACTGAGAAATAGCTTGACCTGAGAATTTCAGGATTTTAGCTATACCATCATTGCTGACTGTGGCTAATAGTTGATTGTTAGGACTCATGGAAATTTTTTTAATGTTAGGAATTTGGTTTTTTTCGTGAATATTATTGAGGATTTGTTGTAGGGCAAATATGGGTGTTGTGGCTGGGTAATAGTGGAGGGAGCGACGGTCTTTGACTAATTTTTGGAGTTCTTTTCCTGTTTGGATTGCTGATAGTAATGCTTCTATTTCTGCAAATTCAAATTGTTTGAGGGAGTTGATTCCTTGGCGTTCTAATTGTATTCCTAGTTGGGTTTCTTGGAGTTGATATGTGGTTTGTTGAAGTTGGTTTTGTTTATCTCTGAAAAGTTTGGTTGCCCAGGTGAGGCTGATTATGGCTACTACTGATAATAGGGTTAATCCTGCTACTCCTATTTTTAGTTTATTGTTTGGTGAATTTTTACTTTTTTTCTGATTTGTTTGATTATGATGATGACTAATTTTTGATTTTGGTGTTTCTAGTTGTTTATGTTGTACTTGAATTACATTATTATGATTAATTTCATCATTTTCTTGATTTGGTAATTTAGAAATATTTGGTTCTGGTTGAAGGTTGGTTGTTTTAGTGTTTAACTGATTTATATTGAATGGATTTTCTGGTTGTGTTGATTGTGGCTGAATTAGATTATGATTAGGATTTTTGTAATTTTCCTGATTTGGCAAGTTAGGGATATTTGCTCCTAGTTGGAAGTTTGTTGTCTGAGTGTTGAATTGATTTAAGTTTAATGGATTTCCTACTATTTTTTCTTCTGGATTAATGGCAACATGACTGTTATTTTTCTGGTTGTGTTGAATTTCCGAATTAGATATATCTGGTTCTACTTGTCTGGTTTTTGTCTGATTTTGCGAATCATTTAATTCTAATTGTTCTTGATTTATAGAAGCAGGCTGAGGGATTTGTGCTAGATATTTTTCTAGCCATTCTTGATTAAAAATTTCTGCATAAATAGGACTATATATTTCTAAAAATCCTCGATTAATTTTGGCGATACCAGACCTTAATAGTTCTTTGATTTCCCATTTATGATTAGCGATCGCATCGTTTTTAAATCTTTGATTATTTTGACCGGGTGGTTTTAATTTGTCATATTTTAATAGTTGTTGATATATTTCTAAATGAGTTATAGATTTTTGGATATTTCTGAGTAACAATTGTTGGATTTTACTGAAATGAGCTGGATAGTCTTGAGCATCCCAATTTTCTACGACACAAACTTCGACTAAATCTTGTACTAAGGCTACGTCATCATAATTTTCTTCTCCTTGTCGTTCTGCTAAATAGTTAATAATTATTTGACATAATTTTTGAGTGAGGAATGGTTGTCCGCCAGACCAAAATAATATTTCTTCGATAACTTTTAATGGTTGTCTGACTATTCTTTGAAAGCTATTAGCAAAATGAGCTACTTCTTCTATTTTGAAATTACTCAGTTCAATATATCTACAAATATCTACTAAATTATGAGGTACTGTTGTGCCTAATAAGGCAAATGTTAAACGTTTAAAGTTTTGATTATTTGCTCTTTCCTGGAGACAATAATCAACCAAAACTCCTAAACTACTCCAACCAGAATTAACTACATTATCATCATTAATTTCATCTATAAAAATAACAATCTTTTCATCTTGAGTCTGATCTAATAATACTTTTTCAATAAACAGAAATAATTTTTCATCCCCACACATATCTGCGGTTTCTTCCCACCATAATTCTGGGAAATGTCGAGGAAAAATAAAACTTTTCTCTAAAGTTAAAATTACTTGATTATACCATTCTTCTAGAGTTAAAAGTTGATTATTAACTCTGGTCATATCTAGAGCAATACAGATAATATTTTCTGCTTGTAAAAGTTGAATAGTGCTAATTTTTAAACTTGATTTACCAGTTTGTGGAGAACTTAATACATAACAATATTCACCAGATTTCAAAGCCTGAAATAATTCTTGGTCTGCCCCTCGTTTAACATAAGTCGGATGATTTGGTGTTAAATAATTGCCTACTTGATAATTATATTCTTGATTAGTTTGTATATTCATACTTATATGTAGTATCTTAACCCTAGCAACTTTAAATTAGAAAAAAGTTAGCATTCAATACAATAGGTGTTATATCATATCCGGTTGAGTAGGATAATTAGAAGTCCGTGGTATTGCTTTGGGAAGCAGACACGGATGAGGCCACGGATACACGGATGGATTTAGGGATTTCTCTTGAGTTGCATGGATTTAGGGATTTCTCTTGAGTTGCATGGATTTAGGGATTTCTCTTGAGTTGCATGGATTTAGGGATTTCTCT
>NZ_JAYKGW010000140.1:0-54564 GCF_035285525.1 Okeania sp.
AATTTCTAGATGAGAGTCGTTAACTCACTTGTTAAACCCGCCCCTGAGACGGTGGTTTATATCATTGGGGGCGGGTTTGTGTAATTTCTAGATGAGAGTCGTTAACTCACTTGTTAAACCCGCCCCTACGGTGTCTTTCTTCCTAATGCAGTGTAATTATTAAAACTTCACGAGTATCTAAACAATAATTAAATATTATGAAGAAATATTAAATCATTTAACTATTTGAAAATGAATGTAAACTATGCAATAAATACCAAGTTTTTTGCATAGTTTTTTTTGCATAATTATTGAGTTTTAAACAGCACAATTTTCAGTTAAATTTATTATTTAATTTTTTTTAATAGTTCGGCAAAACTTCCTACCGAAAAGCTCTTTCAATCCTAGAGAAAAGAATCTAAATTATCAAAAGCTGATAATTAATTTTCTTTTGTTTAATATGATGACAAATATTAGGAGATTTGTAGATTATGGCCTCTGGAAATAATGAACTTCTCTGGACTAAGCGTTTCGGTAAAGATTTATCTCAGGAATGGAATTTAGGTAAGCTCATAGGTATTCCGAATGAAGCTGACTATAGTGCATTTTTAGGTATTACTCACCGAGGAGATGGTAAAAAATATGACGATTTATTCGGAACAGAATTTGGTATTAAAGAATTTTTTAGCTTAGATACTGGCAAAATAGGTTTATCTGGTGTGGCATCGGCGAGTGCTAATGCTTCTGTAGGAATTGCTAATTCAAAAGATAAAAACAAGGAAGCATCTATCAAAGCTGGTTTAGAATTAAAAACAGGTTATAATTTTGGCAGTGTAGGTTTTGATTTACCTCTTTATGCCGATTTTAATTTAGGTATTGATAATGGTGAATTAAAATTTGATATAGACACAGATTTTGAAGGTGGTTTATTTAATTATTCTTTGCCTTATTTGTATCTGAATGTTGCTGGAATTTTAGAGTCTGATGCTGCCATATATCTAGATGGCGGTTTGAACTATGAATATATTGATTTTTGGGAGTCTTTTTGGAGCTGGGAGAAAAAAGTTAACCGAGGTTCTTCTGGTTTTAGTGAAAAAGTTGATTTATCCCATAAATTTAGGCATGACTTTATTGATTTTGATACTCGAAAGGAAGAGCAAGTTGTTGATTGGATTGAGGGTAAGGAAGTATTTACATTAGGAAATTCTGCTGGCAATAAAGAGGCAATTGATATTACCAAATATTTTGATTTAGGATTTGAGCTGCCAGATTTTCCTAATCTTAATTTTGAACGGCTAAATTCTCTTGATGGTTTATTAGATATAAATATTCCAGACTTTGATATTGGTGATATTAATATCAAAGATTCTTATGTCTATTCCATTAAAGATGAGTTTAATCTGTTGGAAATGGGAATTGATTTTGACCAAATTATTGCTTCTTCTTATCCTATCAGTTTTGCAAGTAAGGAGAATTTTGAAGTTTTTGGTTACGATGTCGGTTATGATTTATTAGTTGCTCTCATGGATGCAGATCTAGACCTAGGTTTAAAGACTGGATATCAAGTTGATTTTGGAATTACAAATTTAAGTCCGGAAATTAGAATAGAAAATGGTGATTGGTTAAACATAACAGAATTTGGAGAGTTTATAGAAAAGCAAAATTTTGCCATTGGAGATTCAGACAGTAATAGTTCAACAGTCCGAGCGATAAAAGACTTAGATCGAGACAGAGATAAGCAGCTTGATTTTCATATAAGATTCAACCCAGAGTTATTTGTTAATGTCGATGTTTATGTGAAACCAACAGCAGACTTAAAAATGGGTATTGGTGAATATAAACTCGAAGTCGAACCTTTGGGACAGTTTGGTGGTAAAGACAAATATTTATTAGATGTACCAGATATCGAATTATTTGAACTGGATAAATATTCCTTGTTTGAAAAGAATTACAACAAAAAGCTCTCCGATCTAGGAATTATTGATGACATTACTGCCATACCCTTTTCCATTCCTTTAGACTTTATTGACGAGGCATTGAATGTTAGGACTTATATTGGTGATGAAAATGCAAACTTCTATGGAGGTAGTGATGCAGACGATTTAGTTCTTTTTGAGGGAGGTCCAAATCTAACGAGTCTGTCTGGGTGGGCAACCACAAGGCGCTTGATATCACCTGTGCAAATTCTGTCCAAAAGGTCGAGGAATCATTTCCGCTTAAAATTAAGTCCGCTGCCAATTTCTGATACGATTTCCGCTTCTGGGAATCTTGAGAGCAATAGTTCAATTTGTCCCTCAATATCGTCTCGTTGGGAATGGCTCGACACCCTTGCATAACAAACAGTGGTAATTGCCCTGGGCAAACCTGCTGCTTGTTCGATTTCTGCGATTGAGTACCGCCTGTGCCCCGATGGGGTTTTGATTGCTTTGATTTTGCCTTCTTCTTCCCATCGTCTGAGACTTGAGACTGCAACTCCAAGGATGGAAGCTGCTTCTTTGGGTCTGACATATTTCATTTGAAACACTTATTTTTTTCTATCTTAGCACCATTTATTACTTTTTGAGCGTTTTAGATAGAAAAATAATAATTTGTTACAAACTCTTTACTTACAAACCAAGTTTAAGAACATTCTGTCATGGCAATATAAGCCCACAACCACTCTTTATTAATCAGTGGTGACACTTTTTTTGGAATTAGTTGTAATATTAACACGCTTGTTAGAAAAAATCATCTTTATTTTTGTAAAGATTGAAAATTTTTTCTGGAATCCCTTCTATTGATTATATAGCAACAATTACACTACTTTTTTTCCAAAAAATTGCATAGTTTTTGACTTCAAAATACGATATATATTAATGAGATTTTTTTCTCTGCAAAAATTGCATAGTTTTAGATTTCAAAGTTTAAAGTGAAAATAAACTTTTGTAATACATATAGCGCTGCGCCCAGGGAACCGGGAACACTTAACTGGGAACAGAAAGAATGAATGGCCGATAATATAAGGCTTTTATCTATTGGACAGTTCCTGCAATTTGTAAAGATTAAGTGCGCACATTGCTATATCTGTCTATAGTCTATAGTAAAGAAGATCTAATACCAATTTGAAAAAATAATGTTACCAATAGTTTCAAACTTTAGATGTCGAATAATTTGCTGAAGTTATTGAAGCATCAAAGTCTTGAGCTATAAAATCATCAGGCATGAATTTTGACTTTTGAATGGATAAATTCCGTGAAACGGTATAACCGTATCTCTGCAAAGGTAGAGGTTTTTGGCAAAAAAGTCATATGTTTATGCTTTGCTTAAGTTTTTTCTTACAGCATTTTTCATAAAGATGATATTACACAGGTGAACCCAGAAACCCGGTTTCTAAGCTCGTACCGGGTTTCTTTCCGTAAGTCCTAAACTATTTAACTTAGCTCATCAGGATCGATACCCAACTCTCGCAGTTTTGCTGCCAAGCGCTCCTTTTGTTGTTCAGCATTGGCAGCTTGTTGTTTAGCTACTGCTGCTTCCTGTTTAGGTACTGCTACCTCCTGTTCAGCTACTGCTGCCTCCTCTTTGGCTGCTGCTTCCTTCTCTTCTGGAGTCAGTATCAAATCTCCTTCCCAAGTCATCTACCGTAACCAGAGTCTATTTACACTATGAAAACTACCTTGCTATAAACCCAGACTTAGTTTTACTTCCGGAAGCAACAAACGTCCCTGATTTAATTCCGCTCTTTAGTAGCGATCGCCTACCAAATGAAATGCTTGTATTTTATTTGTATAGCGACTAAATGTCACATAATAAGGGACTCGCAGAATACTCTCATAAACTTCCGACAAAGTGGGAAGTTTTTGCTCTTATCTTAGTGTCTGTCCTAAGTATTCACTTTCTGTACCCGGAGATAATAACTCGACCACTACCAAGGGGTTCACTTTTTCATCCCAAACTACATAGCTCCAGCGCAGTTCCCATTGCTCATACAAGTTTGGTACTCCCACAACTGCAAACCAGTCTGGGCGTTTGTACCATTTAGGATGTTTAACATCGTAGTAGAGATTCAGATCGGTACCACAAAATAATTGATCGGGATACCAGTTGCGAGGTTGAAAAGTTTGGCGCCAAAGTTCAGGTTGAAAGTCTAGAAATACGTCTGGCAAACCAGGTGACTCCGGATTTTCGCTTGGTAAGTCCTAGATAGTAGGCAAAGTTGACTTTGCTGACAGTTGTGGTTCATATTTTTTAACGGATATATTTTTCATATTGGTTTATTCCCGGTTTCATAAAAAAAAAGCGCAGAAACCGGGTTGGTTTTAAATGCCACACTATACTATAGCATTATCACCCACAAACCCGGTTTCTCATAACTAATTTTAAACTACTTAAGATGCTACCTTCGCAGTCGATCGCCGTCTCCGTCTTCCCACTGGTTTCGTCGTCACCTGTTTTTCCTCTTCTACTTCACCTTCAACTTCTCCATCTGGAGTTTGCATCAAAAACACCAACAACGGTTGACTTTGAAATTCTCGTCGTAACATCCGCTGAATAGAAGATTCAAGTTCATTTTGCAACCCAAACCAATCAACTTGAGTATTATTATCGCCATTCAACTTAGCATACTCAGACCAACAATGACTCAAATCTTTTTCTAAGACTCTAATCACTAATTCTTGCAATTTTGCTTTATCTATAGAATTTACCACACCACGCAAATGCAACTGAGGTTTACCAATCAATTTACCATCCAAACCAACTCCCAACGCTACTGTCACCACACCATCCTCTGCTAGTTGTTGTCGCTCCTTGAGAATCTTATCTTCAACGATACCCGAACGAGAAGAGTCTACTAACTCAATACCCGAAGATACTCTATCGGCAACATAAATAGAATCCTGAGTTAGTTCGATCACATCACCATTTTGCACCACAACCATATTTTGCCGAGGCACTCCCATACTTTGAGCAGTTTGACTATGTTTCACTAACATCCTATGTTCTCCATGAAATGGTACAAAGAACTTCGGACGAGTCAGCGCCAACATTAATTTTTGGTCTTCCTGACAACCGTGACCAGAAACATGAATACCCTTATCTTTACCATAAATAACATTTGCTCCTAGCATCATTAATTTATCTATAGTATTGACAACAGCGATCGTATTGCCAGGAATAGGGTTCGCAGAAAAGATCACCGTATCTCCTTTCCGAATTTTGATTTGTCTATGTTCACCTTTAGCAATACGAGTGATCGCTGACATTGGTTCCCCCTGAGAACCTGTAGTCAAAATCAATAATTTTTCATCAGGTACATTCCTCACACTATGGAGAGGTACGAACAAACTGTCCTCACATTTAATGTAACCCAAAGTCCGAGAATGAGCAATCACATTCAACATAGATCGCCCAACTACTGCCACTACCCTACCATGTTTTTTCGCTAGCTCCAGAACTACTTGTAATCTGTGTACACTAGAAGCAAAAGTTGTCAACATCACCCTTCCTGGTGCTTCCGAAAATACTCGGTCTAAATTTGGATAAACCGATCTTTCCGAAGGAGTGAAACCAGGTACTTCTGAATTTGTAGAATCACTAATTAAACAGTGAACTCCTTTTTCTCCATACTCTGCCAACTTTTGGAAATCGAATTTTTCTCCATCTACAGGAGTATGATCAATTTTGAAATCACCTGTATGAATAACTACTCCCACTGGCGTTGTTATGGCAACAGTAAAGCTATCCGCCATCGAGTGAGTATTACGAATATATTCCACACTGAAATATTTACCCAACTTCACCACATCACGAGGGCGAACAGTTTTTAATTCTGTACGATTTTGAACACCTGCTTCCTCTAATTTATGATAAAGAAGAGCCATCGCTAGTCTAGGTCCATAGATGACAGGAATTTCTATATTTTTCAAATGGAAGGGTATGCCCCCAATATGATCTTCGTGACCGTGAGTCACAATCATACCCTTAATTTTATGGCGATTTTCCAGTAGATATGTTACATCTGGTAAAACTATATTGACACCGTGCATTCCATCTGTGGGAAATGCTAATCCAGCATCAAGTAAAATGATTTCGTCATTATACTCGAATACACAAGTGTTTTTGCCGATTTCATGGAGTCCACCAAGGGGAATAATTTTTAGAGCGGAAGATGATTTTTTTCTAATCATAATTATCCTATTTTTACTATTGTTTGCTTGTTTATGATTTTTAGTGATTATTAATCATATTTGATATCCATTAACACTTATGAAAACTCATCTCTGATGCACAAAATTAAAGATTAGATAATCATAATCATTGTTTATGTTATTAAGGAATTCAAAAGTTTGTTTCTTTCATTAATTGATAATAGATAGTGCATAATAAAAACTCTCTCTAATTAGGGTTTACTGAAAAAGTCTGTTGGTCAAGGTAGGCAATGGGTATGGCGACAATAGTTACAGGTATTAATTTTTCTACATTTTTTCAAGTTTGGTGAGAAAAAAATCTAGAGTCTTTCAGATTAATTTACTAATTTATTGGCACTTTTTGTCACCTAAAAAAGCCTTTCAGCTTCATCTGTCAATGCGAGCGAGATTTAATCAGCAAACCCTAATTATCAATTATTAATTATCCATTATCCATTAGTAACATAGATTTTGAGCAACCCTGCAAAAACATTTCGCCTGAAAACCAAAGTTTTAGACTAAATTATTTTGATAATATTTAATTGTAGGAAAAACTTTTTTGTCTGTAAAAACAGCTATAGCGCTACTTGAATCGGGAATAGGAAACAGGAAATAGTAGAATATCAAAGGGTTTTAGGATTTAGAAATGTCCGCACTCTTTGCTTCGACTGCTATATCAGAAGTCAGTCAGGGCAAATTATAGACAGGAAACAGTGAAAATCTTGTGGTGCGGCCATCTTGCCCGCTATAGCTTTAGATCATAACCATCGAAAGCGCTGTTGTTTTCCCTAAATTTGAGAATAGCGAAATTCCCTTACTATCCTGGCAACTGCTACAATAAACCTAACTTACCCATTTCTACTGATAATTTTTCAGTGACTTCTGTTGGTGGATCGCATAATGGAGGGCGAGTAGTACCTACTTTCCATCCTAACAGATTCATAGCTGCTTTGACAGGAATGGGATTAGTTGTAGCAAATAAAGCTTTAAATAAATGGAATAGTTGTAAATGAATTTCTGTAGCAAGCTGTACTTTACCTGTTTCAAATTTTACGATCATCTCCTGTAGTTGGTTTCCTACCAGATGACTAGCTACACTGACAACCCCACTGCCACCAAGAGCTATTAATGGTAAAGTCAAAGAATCATCCCCAGAGTAAATCTTAAACTCTGGTGCAGTCAACTTTCTAATCTCACTTGCTTGGTCTAAGTTACCACTTGCTTCTTTAACAGCAACAATATTAGGAATCTCTGCCAGTCTCGCTATAGTTTCCGGCAGCATATTTTGACCAGTACGCCCTGGTATATTGTACAACATTATTGGTAATTCTGGTACTGCTTGGGCGATCGCTTGAAAATGCCGATAAAGTCCCGACTGTGGTGGTTTATTATAATATGGTACCACTTGTAATGAACCGTCTAAACCCAATCTAGCTGCTTTTTGAGTGGCCGAGATCGCTTCTCTAGTCGAGTTCGATCCAGTACCTGCTATAACTTTGGCTTTTCCTGCTACTGCTTTCTGCACTACTTGGAATAGCTGATATTCTTCTTCCCATGTTAAACTAGGGGACTCACCTGTTGTTCCACATACTACTAATGAGTCTGTTCCATTTTCTGTCAACCATACTGATAACTTTTCTGCTTCTTCATAATTAACACTACCGTCCACATTAAACGGTGTAATCATTGCAGTCAAAACTCTCCCAAAGTCTACCACACTATTTCCACTCCTTCTAGATATTATTTGTACTAGATATTATTAAATTGTTAAGGCCATACATAAACCTAATTTTTTTTAGATTCATATCGCCTTACCGAAAAATAAAGGTATAAAGTCTCTCCATTCATGGAGAAAAAAGAAAAAATTTCTTTTAGCCAATCCTCTTTTCTCTAAGAATAAGTAACTATTAATTATTAATTATTAATTGTTAATTATTAATTGTTCCTACTGGCATTTTTAACCAATTTTTGGCAACCAATAATTCAGCTATTTGTACAGCATTCAAAGCAGCTCCTTTTTTGATCTGGTCTCCACTTAACCATAATTCTAACCCACAAGGATGAGAAATATCTTGACGAATTCTCCCCACCAATACATCATCTTTACCACTTGCTTCTATTGGCATCGGGAAATAATTTTCTTGCCAATTTTCTACCAGTTTCACACCTGGTGCTTGACTTAATATTTCCCGTGCTTTAACAACACTAAATGGTTCAGCAAATTCTAAATTAATTGCTTCTGAATGTGCCCTAAATACTGGTACTCTAATACAAGTTGCTGTAATTCTCAGTTCATTAGAGCCAAAGATTTTTCTGGTTTCATTGAGCATTTTCATTTCTTCTTGACAATATCCTTGCTCATTCAGTTGGGTATTGTGTGGGAATAAATTAAATGCTAATGGATAAGGAAAAATATCTGTAGTTGGAGTTTTTCCATCTAATATTTCTTGAGCTTGAGTTCTCATTTCTGCCATTGCCCTTGCTCCTGCCCCACTTGCCGATTGATAAGTGGCCACCATTAATCTTTGGATTGGCTGGACTTGGTGTAATGGCCATATTGCCACACTCATTAATATGGTTGTACAGTTAGGGTTAGCTATTATACCATTATGTGAAGCCGCTGCTTCTGGGTTTACTTCTGGGACTATCAGAGGCACTTCGGGGTCCATCCGAAAAGCACTGGAATTGTCAATAACTACAGCTCCAGCCTCGACTGCTTTTTTGGCCCATACTTTGGATGTAGATGCACCTGCTGATGCTAGCACTAAATCTACTTCTATAAATGAATCATCTGTTACGGCTTCTACTTGTAGGTTTTGTCCCTTAAATTTCAAAATTTTGCCTGCTGAACGTTCAGATGCCAGTAATTTTAATTCTGCTACTGGAAAGTTTCTAGTTTCTAGCAATTCTAGCAACTCTGTACCTACTGCACCAGTTACTCCTAATATTGCGACTCTGTATGAATCTGACAAGTTATTTTCCTCCTTTTTTTACTATCTTAATTTTTTTATTAGTTACCATATCCAGCTAATATTTTCTTTTTACTGTTATTTTTGATAATGATTTACATAATATTTGTTATCTTAAATTATAGCAATTTCCATACTTTTGAGGTAGAAAATTATAGGTTTTAGGTAACAGCGAATCAGAATATATGTACCTTATTACTTTGAGAAACCCTATACATACATGATAGTATATTATAATCTTTAAAAAAATTATGTTATTGGATTAACTTTTCTTCTTTATGTTTATGGAATTAAAACTATGATGATAGTATATTATAATCTTTAAAAAGATTACATTATTGGATTAACTTTTCTTCTTTATGAAATTAAAACTATTTGATTAATAGACTAAAAAAGATATTTATTTTAAACCAACTTAGTCATAATGCAATTGAAGATAACTATATTAAGTGCCCGTCCAAAATTAATTTCCTATTTGATATAGAGAACAAGTAACAGATCAGGAACAACAGATAATCAACAAAATGTGTAATTAATTTGGCTGATACACTTAGTACCATTATAATTTTAATAAAATTTTTTATATAGTTTTTTATCTATAATTTAACCAGAAACATTTTTCTGATCTCTATTCTAATAACTTAAGCATTCAGCTAATAGCTATTTGCACAGCATTCCCAAGGAAATACTTACCCCTTAACAGTCATAATTGCCATTGAAAAAATCATTGATAATGATAACCATATGTAAAAAAAATAATTTTTAAGGCATAGTTATAATTTTTCAACCGACTTATTTATTTGATAAATTTTGACAATATAATACTTAGTCGTTATATACTAAACTACTATTCAATACCATTTTTATGTAAAATCTCAACTTAGTTCTGATTTATCAATAATCAGTAAGTGACAATAAAATTAAAAAAAATCCTAAATTTAAGTCATTACTAGCAGTTTTAGATGGATAATACACTAATCTAAACAGACAACTGTTAGAAATTCTTGGGAAAACTTAACAATTTCCCCAGCCAAGGAATATTCGTATACCTTCATAAAAGAATCATAACTAATAATAACTAAATTAGCAAAAACGATGAAAGTTACCCAGGAAAAGCTACCAGCTAGCCAAATCGGTCTAGAAATTGAGATTACAGCAGAAATGTCCAAGAATGCTTATGAGCAGATAATTAAAAAATATACCCGTTCGGCTAATATTCCTGGGTTCAGAAAAGGTAAAGTCCCTCGAAACATATTGATCCAAAGGATGGGAAAAAATTATCTGACGGCAATGGCCTTAGATGACTTAATCAATAATTGCTTAGAAAAAGTAAAAGAAAAAGAGGAAATCAGGCCAATAGGCCAATTTGAACTAAGCAAAGAGTTTGACGAACTGGTAAAAGATTTTGAACCAGGAAAAGAAATGATTTTCTCGGTCAAGGTAGATGTTGAGCCTGAGGCCAAGGTTGAAAATTATAAGGGATTAGTGGTTAAGGCTGAAGAGGCTAAGTATGACCCTGCCCAAGTAGATGAATTTCTAGAAGAACGTCGCTCTCAAATGGCAACCTTAATTCCTGTAGAAGAAAGACCTGCTCAGTTGGGAGATGTGGCCATAGTTGATTTTGTTGGTGTAATTCCATCAGAAACGGAAGGGGAAGAACCGAAAGAAGTTCCTGGTGGTAAGGCTCAAGATTTCCAAATGGATTTAAAGGAAGGACAATTTATTCCTGGCTTTATTGAGGGAATAGTAGGGATGAAGCCAGACGAAACTAAGGAAATTTCTGCACAGTTTCCTCCAGAATATAGTGAAAAGGATTTAGCTGGCAAACCAGCAGTATTTACTGTAACTCTGAAAGAACTGAAAGAAAAGGAATTACCAGAATTAGATGATGATTTGGCTCAAGAAATTAGTGAGTTTGAAACAATAGCTGCATTACGGGAGTTCTTGGAGAAAAGATATACTAAGGAAAAAGAGGAAAAAACAAAGCAAAACAAGGAAATAGCTATTGTAGAAGAGCTGGTGACTCATTTGGAAGTAGAAATTCCAGAAACTTTAATTAAAAATGAAGTTCAGCAAATGTTAGCTCAAAGTGCGATGGAGTTGAGTCAGTATGGAATAGATGTCAAAGAATTTTTTCAGAGTGATACATTGCCAGAAATGCAAGAGCGTTCTAGACCAGATGCGATTAAACGGTTGAGAAGAGATTTAGCTATAGCTACAGTGGCCAAACAAGAGTCTATTACGGTGGACGAGGCAGAAATAGCAGCAGAATCAGCTAAGGTAATGGAACAACTTAAAGGAAAGGATGTTGACCCAGGTAGGTTAAGACAAGTAGTTACTGAGGACTTGTTAAAGGAAAAAACTATCAAATGGTTAGAGGAAAATGGTACTGTAGAATTAGTACCTGAAGGAACTTTAGATACAAAGTCGGAAACTTCTGAAGAGATAGAAGTGGAAACTCAGGTAGTATCAGAAATACCTACAGCTAGCGAAACTATTCTAGAAGTAGAAGCAGAGCAGGTAACTACGGTCGAAAGTTCTCAGGAGAAATAGGAAAATAATCCTGTAGAATTAGTCCCTGAAGGAACTTTAGGTAGAGAATCAGAAAGTTCTGAAAATATAGAATAAGTAGAAGCTCAAGTAGAGTCACAAATATCTCAAGCTACTGAAACTACTGAACCAGAACAAGTAACTACGGTCGAAAGTTCTCAGGATCAAGAGTAAATTGACAATAGTCCGGTTAATCGGCTACCAAGATTAGTTAAGATCGGGCATAATGTTAACTGACTCAGAATATACTGACTGAGCAAAAAATATAAAATTGGTAAACAAACCAGCATATTATGGTTATATCTCAATATTCTGATAATCTAATTAGTAGTTATAACAAATTAAAAATCTACTCCGGTCTTAGTAACAACATTGTGCCAATGGTTGTCGAACAATCTGGCATGGGAGAAAGAGCTTTTGACCTCTACTCACGACTGCTCCGGGAAAGAATAATTTTTCTTGGTACTCAAGTAGACGATAATTTGGCAAATACTATCACAGCCCAAATGTTATTCCTAGATGCTGAAGATCCAGAAAAAGATATACAATTATATATCAACTCTCCTGGAGGCTCAGTTACTGCTGGAATGGCTATATACGATACCATGCAACAGGTACGAGCTGATGTAGTAACAATATGCTATGGTTTAGCCGCAAGTATGGGGGCTTTTCTTTTATCTGGTGGGGCAAAAGGTAAGAGAATGTCCCTTCCTAGTTCGAGAATTATGATTCACCAACCTTTAGGTGGGGCTCAAGGTCAAGCTGTAGATATTGAGATTCAAGCTAAGGAAATCCTGTATCATAAAGGTAAGCTAAATCAATTATTAGCAGAACATACAGGTCAACCTCTAGAAAGAATAGAGATTGATACGGAGCGGGACTTTTTTATGTCCGCCGAAGAGGCTAAAGAATATGGCCTGATAGATCAAGTGATAACTAGACAGAATCTTCCTGTACCAGGAGAGTCTGTCCCTGCAATGTAAGAAGAGGCAGTTATGTCTAAATACGACTCCCATCTAAAATGTTCATTTTGTGGCAAGTCTCAAGAACAGGTCCGGAAATTAATAGCTGGACCTGGGGTTTATATATGCGATGAATGTGTAGAGTTGTGCAATGAAATTTTAGATGAGGAGCTTTTTGACTCCAATAATAAAGGAACACAACCTCCAGCTCCACGTCCAGCACCTGCACCCTCAAAACGAGGGACTGGTGCTAAGAGGTTGTCTGTTAATGAAATTCCTAAACCTAGAGAAATCAAGGATTATCTGGATGCTCATGTGATTGGGCAGGAGGAAGGTAAGAAGGTTTTGTCGGTGGCGGTTTATAATCACTATAAACGTCTGAGTTTTCTGGAAGCTAAAAAAAATGGTAAGTCGGCTCCAGATGAGGTGGAGTTACAAAAGTCTAATATTTTGTTGATTGGACCGACTGGTTGCGGTAAGACTTTATTGGCTCAAACTTTGGCGGAGTTATTGGATGTGCCTTTTGCGGTGGCAGATGCGACGACTTTGACGGAAGCTGGATATGTTGGGGAGGATGTGGAGAATATTTTGCTACGACTTTTGCAAGTGGCAGATTTAAATGTGGATGAAGCCCAACGGGGGATTGTATATATTGATGAGATTGATAAAATAGCTCGCAAGAGTGAGAATCCTTCTATTACGAGGGATGTTTCTGGAGAGGGTGTCCAGCAAGCTTTGTTGAAAATGTTGGAGGGTACTGTGGCCAATGTTCCTCCGCAAGGTGGCAGGAAGCATCCTTATCAAGATTGTATTCAAATTGATACGAGTAATATTTTATTTATTTGTGGTGGGGCTTTTGTTGGTTTGGAAAAAATTGTAGATCAGAGAATTGGTAAAAAGTCAATGGGCTTTATTCAGCAAGTGCCAGAAGATGATCGGGTCAAGGAGAAAAAGGTGGTAGATTTGGTGAAGCAAATGGAGCCGAATGATTTGGTGAAGTTTGGTTTGATTCCTGAGTTGATTGGACGAATACCTGTTTTGGCGGTGGTTGAACCTCTGGATGAGGACACTTTGATGGCTATTTTGACGGAACCTCAAAATGCTCTGGCAAAGCAGTATCAAAAGTTGTTGCGGATGGATGATGTCAAGTTGGAGTTTGAGGAGGAGGCGATCCGGGCGATCGCTAAGGAGGCTTTTAGGAGAAAGACTGGGGCGAGGGCGCTACGGGGTATTGTGGAGGAGTTGATGCTGGATGTGATGTATGAGTTACCGTCCCGGAAGGATGTGACTTGTTGTACTATTACTAAGGAGATGGTGGAGAAGCGGTCAACTGCTGAGTTATTGCTACATCCTTCCTCTTTACCTAAGCCTGAGTCTGCTTAATTTTTTCTTAGGTTCAAGTATTTGGATAAAGGTTTTATGTTTGTATAGAACTGAAATATAATCATTTCTTTTTTATTGATTAAAAAGTCATGCATAGGGACGAGCAAAGCCCAGTGATTAGACATTAACATAATTTAATTTCGGATGCAAGGGGAATATCTTTATTTAGGGCTGATTTTTTTTGGAGCTTCACAGAATGCAGATAAGGTTTTAACCTTTTTTGGATAAAAAAAGTACCAGCTTTAGGTTGCTCAGATACGGCTCCCGAACAATCAAAAAGTTAGAATTTTGGGTAAGAGTTGAGTAAGAAAATTACTCCCCCTGACCCTATCTCCTTCCTTATACAGACTTTTGAGCGCCAACCCTATAAGCTAAATGAGTCAAAGCTAATCTCTGTTTCAAAGATTAGTCAATTCTAATTTCTAATTACCAAAAACCCGACTACCGATATCTCGACGATAGTACATTCCCTCAAATTGAATATAATTTACTGCATCATAAGCTTTTGCTCTAGCTTCAGCAAAATTCTCTCCTACTGCTGTTACTCCCAAAACACGACCACCATCAGTAATTAAATTTTCTCCCTGGAATTTTGTTCCAGCATGAAATATAGTTACTCCAGTAGCTTCGGCTTTTTCTATCCCAGAAATTATTTTACCTTTCTCATAACTTCCTGGATAACCCCCAGAAGCTAAAACTACACATACCGCTACTCCTGGTTTCCATTTAATAGGAGGCAACTGAGCCAAACGTTGCTCACAACAAGCTAATAATAATTCCTCCAATGGAGTTTCCAACAGATAGAGAATAGGTTGAGTTTCTGGGTCGCCGAATCTACAGTTAAATTCTAATACTTTTGGTTCTCCAGTCGGACTAATCATTAATCCAGCATAAATCACACCTCGGTAATCGATACCACGTTTTTGTAAATTCGTCAAAGTTGGTTCTAGGACTTGTTGTTGAATGGAGTCCATGAGTTCTGGGGTGACAATAGGAGTAGGAGCATAAGCCCCCATTCCTCCGGTGTTAGGTCCTGTGTCTGCTTCTCCTACTTGTTTATGATCTTGAGCTGGTAACAGGGGACGAATAGTTAGTCCATCGGTGAGGGCTAATACTGATACTTCTTGACCTGTGAGCAACTCTTCTATTACCACAAATTGGTTATTTTTGTCAAGTTCTGCTTGTATCCCGCCTGGCACTCCTTTGGAAGGGGGGAACTGGAAAATAGCATCTATGGCATTATGAGCCATTTCGACTGTAGTGGCGATGGTGACTCCTTTTCCTGCTGCTAGACCATCGGCTTTAATTACTATGGGAGTTGTTGTAATGTATTCTTTGGCGGTTTCAGCACTGGTAAAGGTGGCTGATTTGGCTGTGGGAATATTTGCTTCGGCCATGAAGTCTTTAGCCCAAGATTTGCTGGCTTCGAGAATGGCGCCTGCTTTGGTAGGGCCGAATATTCTGAGGTTGGGTTGTTGTAGGTAGTCGGTGATACCGAGGGCGAGGGGTACTTCGGGACCGACAACTACTAGAGAGATATTTTGGTCATTGATGAGTTGTTTGAGTGCTGGAAAGTCTGTGACTGGGATGGGGATATTTTGACATTTTTCCTGGGTGGTAATACCTCCGTTTCCAGGGGTACAAAATATTTGTTGAACTTGGGGAGAGTGGGATAGTTTTTTGGCGATCGCGTGTTCTCTACCGCCGTTACCTATTATTAATATTTTCATAAGTTAGGAAGGAAGAAGTAAGAAGGAAGAAGTAAAGATATTCTATACTAAATCTGGTTATAAATATCTATAGTAACCCACTGTGCAACTTTCTACGAAAGTACAACTGCTTACTGCCATAAAGCTGAAAAGGTTATTTTTAGAACTATCTAAATTTCGTAAGTTAGAAAAAATTGCACATGGCAGATAGTAATCTTAAATTATAATATTTTATCGTCGGTGTTTGGCTTCCAAATCCCATTTTGTTTTGGGTTTGGAGAGCAAATTTCTACAGTTTTTTTTACAAGTTACTATATGTTATGCTTCACTTTACAACTAATCTAATAATAACCAGATTTGGTATTTGTTATCAAGAGGATAAAGTTAAATTTTAAATAATACAGTATAAAAGTATTATTAAAAATTCAGGATAGGTAGCTATACTCATTTTAGTTTAGACTGAGACAAAAATTTATTACTGTCAAAGGATTTAAACTAAAAAAATGTTTTTTTCTTATTTAAAATGACTATAAGTTGATATGTTGATTAATGGATAATGAATCATTACCTCTGGTTAAATCATCTAAGTTTTAACCAAGTTCGGAAATCTTATTTCTTTTTTATCCTTAAAAGGAGAGGTTTTAAATCTCTGAGGATTAATTATTAATTATTGGTTGGTAAAGGTTGTTTGTTGAGATGAGTTGGTTAATATGAGTAATAATTTTGAATTACTTAACAGTAATGATGATATTTTGTTATTTGATCAACATACATTTATAGTAGGAAGATTTAGGGAGCTATGTTTTGAGGAAGTAAGAAGAAGAATTTATTTAACACAGGATAAGTCTATGGTTATTTTTAACCAACTAGATAGATGGCTTAACATTAGTAATGGACTGTCTATGTATTTTAATAGTAGAAAATGGGAATCAATGACTGAAGAAATAGAATGCAAATTTCTAAAAATTGGTGATAGTTGTTGGCGTCAAGGTAAACTTAGAATGAAAAATTATGTTGATTTTTTGCCAGAAGAGTATAGAAAGTATAAATATAATTATCGGTCATTTCAGTATCGGAAAGATAAGATTAAAATAGAACTAGAATTTTCCCAGATTTAACTATTGAATAGGAATCACTATTGGATGATATTCGCTGTTAGTGAAAGATTATAACAATCCTAAATAGGTTGTAAAAAATCAAAAACTAGAAATAAATTCTCAAACTCTTACCGATTGGCTATTGCCGATTACCTATTCCCGAAAAAAGGCAAGACTTTTGACACGGATAAAATAAGATTACTATATAACAAAAACTTAAAATTTCCTTTCTTGTAGGGATATTAGCATTTTTGTTATGCAACCTCCCTACCATTTGTAAAAACATTCATTAAACTTCCTATAACTCATTAGCAACTGCTCGAAATAAAGCAATTGTTTCTACATCATCAATACTTCTATAAATCTTATTACCAGAACCTGTTTTTACTCCAACAAAATTCTTTTCGGGATTAATATAAAGATATTGCCCCCAAGCTCCAGTGGCACAATAATCACCTTTTGAACCTTCAGGAATCCACCAATGATATTGATAACCCCACCTAAAATAACTTTCGTCTGTTGCTCCTGGTTTTAAGTGAGGAATATCGGGTATTGTTGATTCTTTTATCCAACTTTTAGGGATAATTTGTTGTCCGTTAAAATATCCATTATGTAGATAAATTAAACCGAATTTTGCATAATCTCTCAAAGTACAATTCATCCCACAAAAAGTTACCTCAGTTCCATAATTATCTGTTAACCAATAAGCATCTGATTCTGCTCCCATTGGTTGCCATATTTTCTTCTCTAAATAAGTAACAATATTTTGTCCTGTGGTTCGCTTTAATAATAAACTTAATATCTGACTATTTAAACCCATGTATTCAAAAAATTTTCCTGATTTACGTTGAGAAGGATAATTTAAAACTGCTTTTTCCATTGGCTGCATATAAAGAAATAATTTATATAAAAGTTGATAAATATCTGTATTTTGATGACCAAAATCTTCAGTAAATTTGACACCAGATTGCATCTGCAAAATATGTTTAATTGGTACGTTGTTATAACCAGATACTTTCAATTCTGGCATATATTTAGTAATCGGGTCATCTATACTTTCGATGTAATTATCTTTTAAGGCAATTCCTATCAAAGCAGAAATAAAAGCTTTGGCTACTGACCAAGATGTAATTTTATTGGTCTTTGTATAATCTTGAAAGTATTTTTCATAGATAATTATATCATTTTTTACTAATAGAAATCCAGTCGTTTTTAAACGCTGCAAAAATTCTGACATTTTTCTAGTTTCACCCTGGAAATTATAAGATACATTTAAGTCGATCAAGTTTTCCTCAAATTGATATTTTTTTTGAGCACTATAAATAATTGTGCTGGTAAAAACACGATTCATATTACGAAAGTTTATCGCTCTTTTATTGTCGTCAAACAAAGTAAATTTTGGTTCAAAATAAAATTTCCAGAGCATTAAAATTATGGTAACTAGAGGTAGAGTAAAAATGACTATAAATTTGATAATTTTCATGGTTATTATTGAAATAGTAGATAGGTACTAATCCGGTTCATTTTATCATCTGAAAATAAAATTTTCTAGATGTTATTTCAGTTATTGGTTAACAGTAGTTATGGCTAAAGTTATAGTTTAAAATTGAGATTTTATTGCTGGAAAATTCTCATGCTAAAGCATTTATAGCAGGGGTGCATCTCAATTTTGAATAAACACAAAAACTTATTGCTTTTAGGGAACACTTAACTGGGAACAGGGGAGAGCTATACAAGAAATAAGTATGGAGGAAAAAAGTATTTTTGCAAATATTTAAGATGCGCCCTATGGCAGATTCAATTTTGGTAAGGTACACCCACCGGAGCTTTTTGGCTCGCACTGAGAATATTTAATTATTAAATCTGTAGTTTTTATGCTTGGAATTTGCTGTATATTTTTATAGCAAATCTAAATTATTTGGGAAAAAAAGTGTAGGGGTTGAGTTTCTAAACCCTAGCCAAAATGGGATTTGGAAACCAAACATATACCATAAAATGTTACCATCTCTAAGATTGCTATATAAAAAAATATTAAATAGTAACAAGCACTAGAATTAGTTGGTACTTAGTCAGCAGGCTTTTTTAATAAAAAACCTGAATCTATATTTACATATCGTTTGAAAAAAATATAGCAATCTTAAATAGGTTGTAACAACAAAAAGTAAATACAAAAACTGAAGCTTGTATCTATTCCCAGCTCCCTAAAAAGCAATGAAATTTTGTACAGAATTAAAATAGGATTTCTATATATATAGATATCCAAACTAATGTTGTAATATTTTATTCTATGGGTTTGGTTTTTTACTTGATTTTCCCTGGGTTTACAGTTTTTTTTTGTAAATTATTTCATATTGTTATATAGATTATCTATAGCAATCCTATTTTATTCATTTCAAAAATATTTCTACTCTTTGGCAATAGATTAGGAAACAATAATTAATGGGTCATTTCAGTTATCAGTTATCACTGAACCTCCAACTAAAGTTGAGGGCTTGAAATACTGAGTTAAATATTTTTTATCCCCGAACAAGGGGAGGCTTTATACCTCATTTTTTGGTAAAAGTTTCAGAGTTAATTCCTCGTTTTTGAATTTTTACAACCTATTTAAAACTGCTATATTTGTTTTCCTTCTAGTAATTAAGGAAATCACAATAGTTTTTTTGTTGATAAAATACAAAAGTTGTAATTGGATTAATTATAAAAATGAAAAACACTAAAGTTAGTCAAAACGAACCTATAAAAATTCAAAAAGTTGGTGTTATTGGTGGAGGTCAGTTGGCATGGATGATGGCAGATGCAGCTAAAAACTTAGGAATAGATTTAGTTATTCAAACTCCTTATAAAGATGACCCAGCAGTATCTATAGCTAAGGATTTTATTTTGGCAAAAGTTGATGATAGTCAGGCAACTACTAAGTTGGCAAATAGTTGTGATGTGATTACTTTTGAGAATGAATTTATTAATATACATGAGTTGTCATCTTTGATTGAAAAGGATGTAATTTTTCGTCCGAGTTTATCTGTGTTGAAGCCGTTGTTAGATAAATATGAACAGTTGTGTTATTTGCAAAATTTAGGTTTGCCTGTTCCTAATTTTTGGGAGTGGGGAAAAGAAATTGAGTTTTTATCTTTTCCTCTAGTATTGAAAGCTCGTCGTCATGGTTATGACGGACAAGGTACTTTTATTATTAAGGATATTGAAAGCTTAAAATTTCAGGGAAATTCTGAATTTTTCATACAAGAATTTATTCCTTTTGACCGAGAGGTTGCTGTTATTGCTGCTCGTTCCATAACTGGTGAAGTTAAAGTTTATTCTGTGGTAGAAACTCAACAAGAAAATCAGGTTTGTCGGCGAGTTTTTGTACCTGATAAAAATTTAGCATTAGTAACAGAAATTAAAGCGATCGCTCAAACTCTCCTCAATAGTTTAGAGGTAGTAGGAGTATTTGGAATTGAAATATTTATTACTAAAGATGAGAAAGTTTTAATTAATGAAGTTGCTCCCAGAACTCATAATTCTGGTCACTATACTTTGGATGCTTGTGAGACTTCTCAATTTGAACAACATTTACGGGCAGTTTGTGGTCTACCTTTAGGTAACACTGCTTTGAAAACTAAAGGAGCGGTGATGGTAAATTTATTGGGTTATGAATTTGGGGGAAATAACTACTTGACAAAACGGCAAATGTTAGAACAGATTCCTAATGCTTCAGTTTGGTGGTATGGCAAAAAAGAATCTCGCCCTGGTCGCAAGTTAGGTCATGTCACAGTTTTGCTTGATGAAGAAAATTTGGAAATTATGGGTCGAGAGGGTGAAGCGATCGCTGACAAAATAGAAAAAATATGGTACAGCTAAAGCCAAATTTGTAAGATGTGTTAGACGGCTTAAATTGATACTATGAAAGAGATTGAAAAATCTTTTGTAACCTACCCTACTGAACTTTTTCAATTAAAACTGTGCATTAGCTTTTAACTTGAAAATTCTGACTTTGGACTTTTGAATTCAATTGACTTTTGAATTTTGACTTATGACTTTCAAAAAGAGGGGGTGACATATAAAAAATAACGGCTATAATATTTGATAGCTCCTACTGTGGCGTTGGTGACTGCCAATAATGTTTTTTTGACCTACAAATCAAAAAACATTGGGTATCTAGATGTTTGAGTGGCAGTAAACTGGGCTTGTACCCAGAAACTTTAAACTTGGACCGAGAAACCCACCTGGTGTTATCCAGGTCAAAAGCTGAGGTAAGACGGCGTTGCGGTGAGCTATCTTTTTTTTGAAGTATGGAAGAAGGAAGAGGGAAGAAGGAGTAAATCTTAAAATAAAGAGAGAAATGATCAAGATAATTGTCGGCAATTAATTATAATTAATTTTTTCTATTATATTGAGTATTGAGTAAAAAATAGACAAGCCAGAAAATATCTTTATCCTATCTTGCTCGTAAGTATTCAACTTTAAATCCACAGCTTAAAATTGTTCTAGTAAATATTCTTATCAGTCGAAAAAGTCAAGTAACTTCCTAATCAATTTTTCTGTTCTTGATATTTAGGTAGTAAAAAATAGACAAGCCAGAAAATATCTTTATCCTATTTTGCTCGTAAGTATTCAACTTTAAATCCACAGCTTAAAATTGTTCTAGTAAATATTCTTATCAGTCGAAAAAGTCAAGTAACTTCCTAATCAATTTTTCTGTTCTTGGTAAAGAGACTTAAACATTCGTTGTCTTTCTTTATGGTTAACAATAGGTAAAGGATAACCTGCCGCTTCTCGTTTATCCTGAGAAATTTTGCCAATAACCAAACATTCCGCATCTATACTCCTTAACTCCGAAACCCACTGCCAAATATATTCTGCTTCTGGGTCATATCTTTGTGTTTGAGATGTGGGGTTAAATATTCTCAAAGGTTTTGGATCCATTCCACTCGAAGCACTCCACTGCCAACCTCCATTATTAGCAGAAAGATCTCCATCTATTAATTTTTGCATAAAATACTTTTCGCCCCACTGCCAATTAATAATTAAATCTTTAGTCAGAAAACTAGCGACTATCATTCGACAACGGTTGTGCATCCAACCTGTTTCATTTAACTGACGCATAGCAGCATCAACAATAGGATAACCTGTTTTGCCTTCGCACCAAGCTTGAAAATATTCTTCATTATTCTCCCAAGGAAAATTTTGCCAATGTTGTCTATAAGGACCTGTTTCTAGTTCGGGATAATGATACATAACATATTGATAAAATTCCCGCCATGCTATTTCTTTTTGCCAGGTTTCTATGTTTTGAAATGCTTCATCACTACGACAGTTTTGAATTAATTCTTGAGTTTTTTGCCAAATTGTACGAATACTAATAGTGCCAAATTTTAGAGCAGGACTTAGTTGGGATGTTCCATCAATACTGGGGAAGTCTCGTTGTTCTTGATATGAAAATATTGCTTCATTAGAAAATGTTTCTAATTTTTCTAATGCTGCTATTTCTCCAGGTTCAAGAATGAGTTGGTTTTCCCAATTAAATCCTAATTCTTTAGGAGTGGGTAAGTCAATTATTCCTATTTTTTTTGTGTGTTGAAGTTGTTCTTCAGTTAAACCTTGGAATGAGGGAATGTTAACCGGAGCTGATTTTTTTTTGCTCCTCCAATTTTTCCAGAAAGGAGTGTAGACAGTGTAAGGTTTTTTGGTTCCAGTAAATATTTCTTCTGGAGAATTAAGTAGTTGATCCCAAAAGGTTTTTACTTGAATATTTACCCCTTCTAAATTATTTCTAACTTGGCGATCGCGTTCTTTGCTGTAAGGTTCAACATCTAGGTTCCAATAGACAGCTTTTGCTTCTAAAAAAGTGGCTAATTTTGGTATGGTTTCTGTAGGTTTTCCGGAGATTATTAATAGTTGACTTCCTATTTGTTTATAGCGTTTTTGTAAATGTTGTAAACAACCAATCATATAGGTAACTCTTGCCGGAGCAATATCGTCTCGTTTAAGAATATTTTCATCCAGGCAAAATATGCCTACTACTTTTTGAGTTTCTTCAGATGCTTTTGTCAGTCCGATATTATCTGAAATTCGTAAATCACGTCGATGCCAAAAGAGAATTAAGTTAGACATTTTGTTTTAGTTTACTGTTGGAAAAAGAAGGAATAAGGAATAAGGAAGGCAGAAAACAAGAATAATTTAGTTATATTTTTCTGATTAAATATTAAAGCATTGATAGATAAAAGTTTTAGCAATTTTAGGTCGGAAAAAAGTACCATATTTGTGGCAAATAGAGCCTGAAAAATTTAGCATCTGGGTAAGAGTGTGGCAGAGTTGGGGAAGGGGTAATTTTTCCGATTTATCGGGAACCGTGTATCTTTTCTATAACTTCCTACTACCTAACTTAGCAAAAAAAAACTTTTTCACCAAACCCTAGTTATCTAGAAGAGAAGGAAGAAATGAATTGTATTAGCTATTTTTCAGTATATCAGAAAAAAATCTACTTTTTTTTGTAGGATTCTTTTTTCCAAATGCTATAATACCACTTTTAATAAAAGAGTAGATAAAATTCATTTCATACAGTTATCGCTATCATTTTTTCTTTTTTTTTAAATTTACACCTTTTCTCTTAGATCACTAAATTATTCACTCTTCATCCTTCATCCTTTCTCCCTCTTCCTTACAAAAATGATTTAGCTAAGAAAAAACTACAGATTGATTTAGCATCTACAACCTCTCCATCTAAAATAGCCTTTTCTAACTCTTTAGGAGTCATCAAAACCGTTTCTATATCTTCATCAATATCTTGTGCTGGAGGATTTTCTAACTTCTCTAAATCTTGTGCCAAAAAAGCATAAATAAATTCATCTGAATATCCAGGAGCAAGGGGAAATTCTCCTAATTTTTGCCATTTATTGGCTCGATAACCTGTTTCTTCTTCTATCTCTCGTTTGATAGTATCAGCAGGATTTTCATTTTCCTCTATTGTACCAGCAGGAAATTCTAAAATTCTACCTTGAACGGCAAATCTATATTGTTTTACTAATACTAATTTTCCATCTGAAGTAACAGGAATACATAAAGCGCCCCCAGGATGACGAATACATTCCCAGTCTCCTTCAACTCCATTAGGTAGACGTAAATGGTTAACTTGAAAATTAAATTTTCTGCCTTTATACAAGAGGCGTTCTTTAAGAATTTCGGGTGGTTCTTGATTTTCCATAAAACTTAAGTAGGTTGGTAGATATAATTATATAATGAATAATGAAAACTTTCTCTAATTATCAATTAGAGTAATTTTATCCTAAAAAAGAGAGACTTTAAACCTCTAGGAATTAATTTAATTATCCATTAGTAAGCATTCAGCTATTAGCTACTAATTCATTATAGCTTTTGAACCAGAGTTAGTATTGAGAGAATTAAGGAGAATTAACAGTATTGGAAAAAACTTACCTTGACGAGGAAAAGTATATTTTCATTCTGGGCGAAATAGCTAAAAGCTGAATGCTTAAATCAATTATTCATTATCAATTATCCATTATGAAAGATTTATCTGACAATCAAACAAACATATTTAGCAAAATAATTTGGGGTATAATTGGTGGTACTGTTTGGGGTATTCTATTTTTTGCTGCTTTAGCTGGTTTATTTATCGGCATGAATCAAAATTTAACGACTATTATAAGTGCATTATTAATGGGTGTTTTGTGGTGTACAATTATCAGCTTAATTTGGAAATCATTAATGAGTAGAGAAGATGAATCTAGCAAAAATTATGTAATAGGCGGAATTGTTAGTGGTCTTCTTCTAGGTGCTGCTGTTGGAGGATTAATGTTAGCAATATTAAACCGAGATGCTAGCTTTGGTAGAGTTTATATATTAGGAGCATTTCTCGGAGGAAGTTTTGGTTTAGTTTGGAGTTTATTTAAACCTCCTATGTTGTTGGGAGGTGTGAGAATTTGGGGAATATCTGGAGCAATTTTAGGTGGAACTTGGGGTTCATTTTTTGGCTCAATTATAGGTATAGCTGCTACAGTTTGGTTAGTATTTTTAAGTCAAACAAATATTGATATTAGTAATAGTAATTCAACTCAATTATTAATAGCTGCTTTGATTTTTGGTGGTGGAAATGGTGCTATTGGTGGCATAATATCGGGAATTATATTTGGAGGATTAATTATGGCTCCTCCTTTACCTTTAGCATTAGAATTAGTTGGCATAAGAGGTGGACTTGTTGGAGCAATTTGGGGTTCTTTTGTGACGGCGATCGCTGGAGGTATTATTAGCAGTATTTTATCTATAACTATTGGTGATGATTTATTTTTTAATCTGGGAATTAATGGTGAAATAACTTTGCTAAAAGCGATAATTATTGGCGCAGGTATTGGTACAGTTTGGGGAATGATTTCTGGTGCTTTTTGGGGTAGTTTTGGTAGATGGTAATTTTTGAAGGCAGAAGGCAGGAGGATTAGAAAGGAAGATGGAAAAATCACCTTTTAATAACTTGATTTTGTATCATAACTTATACAAAGTCTTATAAAAAACAGGATGGATATTAGTTTAATATAGTTTTGATAAAGGGGGTGGTTTTATCTTACTAAATGTAAAAACTCATTAATTTAACAGGGAAACCTGTCCCTACTATTGCAAAATTTGAGGTATGTTACGCTAGCGTGATTTTAGTCACTAAACTCAAACAAAAAAGGTGTTTGGAAGCCAAACCCCTATAGTTTTCTTTGACTAATTATTTAAGATTACTCAGTAGGAAAAAAGCTTCAACTTCTTACTTCTTACTTCTCCCTTAATTTCTAAATTTAGGGTTAACAAATTCATTCAATCCTTCCCCTAATAAAGATAACCCAATTACCATTAAAGTTAAAGCACAACCGGGAAAAAAAGCAGTCCACCAAATACCAGTTGGTAAAGCATCTAAAGCCAACCTTAAATCATTTCCCCATTCCGCAGTTTCTGGAGGTAATCCTAATCCTAAAAATCCTAATCCTCCTAATACTAAAACAGCATCTGCCGCATTAAGAGTAAATAATACAGGAACGCTCTGAATAACATTTAAAAATAAATAACCAGTTAAGACTCTCCAAGTATTAGCACCCATCGCTCTTGCTGCTTCAATAAAAAGTTCTGTTTTGACACTAACTGTATGGTTTCTAACGACTCGATAATACTGAGGAACATAAGCAATACTTAAAGCGATCGCTGCATTTAAAATGCCTTTTCCTACTACAAAAGCTAAAGTTATGGAAAGTAATAATCCAGGCAAAGTATAAACAGTATCCATAAAAAATATTAAAATTTTATCAATTCTGCCGCCAATATAACCACTTACCATTCCTAATGGTACACCAATAATTAAACTTAATAAAGTTGCTAAAATTACAACTTTCCAAGCAACTTGTGCGCCGAATAAAGTTCGGGAAAATACATCATAACCTTGACGACTTGTACCAAACCAATGTTTGAAAGAAGGTGGTTGATGTATAGGGTTACTTAGAAATTCTTGAGGGTCTTGAATTAAGTTTATATTTTCTAATGATGGAGATAAAGTAGCAATTAATATAAATAAAATTGTAATAGTTAAACCTGCCCACATCATCTGTGTTGAAATACTAGGTTTACTAAATAAACTGGAAGATTTTACTCGTGAAAATATACTTGTCATAATCTGATAATTGGTTAAGTTAGGAAATATAATTTTAGCATAAATTGAATTAAAAAAGGGAGTAGAGAGTATTTAAGGACATTCCATGGAACCTCCTTACTCTGTAAGGATAAGCAGGAAGTTATATAGGAAGTAGTTGAAAAAATAGTTCCTTAATTTTTCTGTCCTAGTTAACCTAAAATACTAAAATTCCTGAACCTGAGCAGGCTAAAAATTTCCACTTTTTCAGCTACTAGAAAGACTGAAACTTTTTTGTATCAATACTTTTATATTTATTTAGCAGAGCAATATTTATGATTGCTATATAATTGAGAAATTAACAATGAAAAATTGATAATTAATAATTACCCATTCTTAAAAGAAGGAGATTAACTAAAAGGAAAATTTTTTTATTTATCCCCTAGGATAGGGGAGGCTTCCAGGGGTGAATTGTTGAATGAATAATTATTGACTATAAATTCTTGATTATTAATTGTTTGGTAAATGATTCTTACTTCTTCCTTCTTCCTTCTTCCTTACTTTTCCATACCCAACCATTAATAGTAAAGCGACTATCTGCAAAATTTTTAGAAGGGCAATTTATTGGTAAAACTTCATGCCAATAACGACTAAGAAAGAATACAATAGTGTTATTTTTTACTGCAATCTTTTTAAATGAGTTAGCCTGTTGATAGAGATTATTATTTATTTTTTCATCATATAAAACTAATTCTCCCCCAGAAAATTGTTTGGGTTGTTGATAAAAATAATAAACGTAGGTAATTTCTCTTTGAGCAACATTTGGTGTTCCATTATCATCATGTGCATGATAATAATTACCATGATTATGAGCTGTTACTTGTGCTTCTATTTTAGCGATAGGAAATTTTTGACGAGCGAGTTTAGCTAAAACTTGAGGTAAAACTAATTTAATTCGATTACTAATTCTAGCTTTAGAAATAGGTGCTAAATATAATACTTTTGATTTGCGAATATTGGTGTCAGTCAAGCCTGAGCTAGTGGTACTTTTTTCAAAATAAGGTTCTAGTTTAATTGCAGATTCGAGAATTTTTTGATTTTCTGTCTGAGTTAAAAAATTCTCAATTTTTACACATTTTGATGGCAGCAGATTTTGATTATATTTGTTTCTAAACATAATTATTAATGTTTCTCCTTAAAAGGTGGGGTGGCGCCACCCAATTATTTTAATAAAATTGTACAACCTAAGTGCAAATTTATATAGATAGCATTTCTGAAGTTAGTGAAGTATAGTTGTTTTTCTTCTTTTATATTTCCTGCTCCTTAATACCAATTCTCATCCATTAATGCTATACTTAGGCAATACTTCAGCAAGCCCTAATTAGTAAAATTAGTAAAAGCAGAATCAATTTTTTTGCTAATTTAATATTAATTATTCTTATTTTTACCTCTCCTCCACTCCCCTACTTAATAAAATGTAGAAAAGTTTTTGAGAAATCGTGTTACTCCCTACTCCCTAAAGAAAATTAATTATTTCTCCGTATCCAACCATTAATAGTAAAGCGACTATCTGCAAAAGCTTGAGAAGGACAAGTTACTGGCAAAACTTCGTGCATATAACGACTGAGAAAAAATATAATACTATTATTGATAGGTTCTATAGTTTTAAATGTTTCAGCTTTAACATAATGTTTTCCTTTAATTTTACTATCATAAATTATTAATTCGCCTCCGGTAAATGCTTTAGGTTCTCGATAGAAATAGTAAACATAAGTCAGAGTTCTCGTAGCAGTATCAGGAGAACCATTATCATTATGAATTTTATAGAAATTATTATCGTTATGAGCTGTTAACTGACTTTCAATTTCAGCAATTGTAAATGGAGAAATATTTAATTGTTTTAAGACATCAGGAAAGATTTCTGCAATTTTTTTGATTATTAATTCTCGAAATTTTGGGAAATAATGCAATACTAAAGAACGACGATAATTTTCAGCTTTAGTTGATGTTGTAGTTGGCACAAAATCTGATTTACTTTGTAAAATATAGTCTAATAATTGTTGATTTTCTGATTTGGTGAAGAAATTTTCTATCTGTAAATAACGAGATTCTAAATTATCTTTTGTAGGAGTATAAGTTTTAATATTAGATATACTTTCTTGTGGTTGTAAATTCTGCAAATAAATTGGTGGTTCAGTTACCATTCCGACTAAATTTTCACTAGGAAAACATAAAGCAGCATGACCTTCTGCTAGAGGAATTTGAAATAGGGTAGAATTTTCAGTTTTTTGATGTTTAGATAATAATGTTTTAGCTAAAAGTTGGAGTAAGGGTGCATCAGATTTGAGATAAATAGTATATTGATGTCCTCCCATTAATAATAGTTGAATTTTTATTTCTTGTGCTATATTTTGTGGTGATGTAGCTGTCATAATTTTTGCCAAATTATCAATTTTTTAAGTTAGTTAATAAACTGTAATAGTTCAAAGATCTTATATACTATACTAATATGTCTTTTTACCAAAAAATTCGGCTTCAAATTTCCCCTTTCAACCAGTTATATAAAATCCGGTTGAATACTCGTTATATAGTTGTGGGAGATGGGGAGATTGAAGTGTAGATAAAATTATGAATATATACACTTGTAACCGGATATATTAACCACTGAAAAAAGACCCTTGACTGCCCAAGTTGTCAGTCCAGGTCTAGAAACTAAGACGCCTAAAATGGTGCAGATCAAACCCGACCCTACTAGACCGTTTGATCTAAAATGGTGCATTAGGGAGTAGGGGAGTAGGGAAGTAGGGGAGTAGGGGAGTAGGGGAGTAGGGGAGAAACATTTTTGTAACCTACAGCTATTGCACCATTTAAGGTGAAGCAATGCACTACAAAAATTCTTTAATGCACATTCATTAGTTGTCCCATTCCAGTCATGTGTAAATATACCAGCGCACTTTGCTATAGAATTTTTAACCAGTATCCACCATTCCCTGCTAAAAGTCTGGGAAGATTTTTTTCACAGGACTTACGCAGAAACTGGGTTTATCAACAAAATCTTGTGGTTTGAACTGAACCCAGAAACCGGGTTTCTTTGCGTAAGTCCTATTTCACTTATAACTTTGAACTTTTCAGAATATGAAAAATATCGAAAAATATGTAGAATTAACGGCAGAATTAATTAACTTGCCATTACAGTCAGAACATCTTCCAGGTGTAGTAGCAAATATGGAAAGAATAGCAGCGATCGCTCAATTAATAATATACTTTCCTCTGCCACCAGAAATAGAACTTGCACCAAAATTTGACTTAGAAAAATGGGAAGATAGGGAATAGGGAATAGGGAATAGTACAATATCAAAAGGTTCAGGATTTAAAAATGTCCGCGCCCTTTGCTTCAACTGCTATATTAATTATTAATTCTTGAAAACATGACCAAGAAATAAGCTCTCAAGCTTCCCCTTGACTGCGCTACGAGCTGTCGCTCTACAAGGGGATGAAAAAAATTGATTCAGTATTTCAAGCTTCCTACTTCAGGAGGAGGTGCTGATAACTAATAACTGATAACTGATAACTGATAACTGATAACTGATAACTGAAATGACTATCAACCTCAACCAAATAGACGCAGTAGCGATCGCCACTGCCATTAAAACTGGAAAAACTACCGCTGAAAATGTAACCAAAAAATGTCTCGAACAAATTTACCAGCGCAACCAAACTCTAAACTGTTTCACCGCCATCACCAGAGAAAGCGCACTCAATAGCGCCAAACAAATAGATCAAGATATTGCTCAAGGCAAAACCCCCGGCATTCTAGCAGGAGTTCCTTTTGCCGTCAAAAATCTCTACGACATTGCAGGTATAACCACCCTCGCTGGAGCCAAAATAAATGCCGAAAACCGACCCGCTACCCAAGATGCAACCGCCGTTGCTAAACTCAAACAAGCAGGTGCTATCCTAGTTGGCGCTCTAAATATGGACGAATACGCCTACGGTTTCGTCACCGAAAATAGTCACTATGGTGCCACACCCAACCCCCATGACCTCACCCGCATCTCTGGGGGTTCCTCCGGTGGTTCCGCTGCTGCCGTTGCTGCGGGTTTAGTCCCCATTACTCTCGGTTCCGACACCAACGGTTCCATCCGCGTACCTGCTTCTCTGTGTGGTGTCTTCGGGTTCAAACCAACTTATGGACGCTTATCACGAGCAGGAGTATTTCTGTTTGCCAGTAGTTTAGATCATGTTGGATCTTTTGCTCGTTCTGTGCAAGATATTACCACAGTTTATGATATTTTGCAAGGGTCAGATGCTAGAGACCCAGTTTGTACTAACCGCCCTCCTGAAAGTTGTTTGCCTCAACTAAACCAAGGTATTGCAGGTTTGCGCATTGCTGTCGCTGACGGTCACTTTGCCAAAGGTGGAGAACCAGAAGTGTTCGCAGCAGTGGAACAGGTAGCAGAAACATTGGGTGTGACTCAGCGGGTGACAATACCAGAAGCACATCGAGGGCGAGCTGCTGCTTATATTATTACTGGTGCTGAGGGGGCAAATTTGCATTTAGATAATTTACGCACCCGTCCCCAAGATTTTGATCCAGCAACTCGCGATCGCTTTTTGGCAGGTGCTTTAATACCGGGAGACTGGTATATTCAAGCTCAACGTTTCCGTCGTTGGTATCAAGGTTGCGTTGAGGAAATATTTAAGGAGGTAGATATTATTTTGGCTCCTACTACTCCTTGTGTTGCACCATTATTGGGGCAGGAAAAAATGACGATTGCTGGAGAAGAAATGTTAGTGCGTCCGCATTTGGGTTTGTATACGCAACCCTTGTCTTTTATTGGGTTGCCAGTTTTGTCGGTTCCGGTTCGTCGTACTAATGGTTTGCCTTTAGGAGTACAAATTATTGCTGCACCTTATAATGAAGCGTTAATTTTGCGAGTGGCAGCATTTTTGGAGCAAAACTCTCAAATATTGGATGTTGCTGAATTAAACGATGAATAGAAGTGGGATGCGCATCCTACCCATCCGAAAATATCAAGACCGGGCAAGACGTCTAATTCTTCTACCTTCTGACTTTTCCTTTATTTTAAATAGTAAATCTCTCTTCCAAACAAGATTTAGTCAAGACTTAGGTACTATCTATAGAGTTCAAAAACTATTGCACAATGGTTGTAGACTCTATATATAGCGTTTCTGTGTAAGTCCTATTCAAAATGGTATAAGTTCTGTTACTATAACTTAAGCATAGATTCAGATATCATACTAAATCTGGTTATCAAAAGCTACTTGGTCTAAATCATTCTAACCGTTCTACCTTTTGCCCTACCCTTCAAATAAACTTCCTATCTAAATAAAATAGAGTTTATTATTATCCCTTGACTATTTCCAACTAAGATTTAATAATAAAGCTCAATAAGTAAATACCTTCTGACCAGTCTTTCAAAGCAGTCATATAGAACCCCTAAACGGGTATCTAAAATTAGTTGGGGAGATGGGAAGATAGGGAGATGGTGAATATAAAGCTCTAATTCTAGCTTTTTCCCTATTTCCCCTCCAGGGAGGGGTTAGGAGTAGGTTGACTCCTGACTTACTTCTTTGGCAAAAAAAACACACCTTTGTAAAGATACGGTTAGGAGTTCTATAGAATTTTATTTGCTTTTTTTGGTTTTTACCCTTTAATTTGGTAACAAATGACAGAAAAATTAACAGCTATGAGTCAAAATTCAATAAAAATTATTTTCAACAAGCTGAGAAAATATAGTCCAACTATTCTCAGTACCACATTATTTATTGCTAATCCTGCTCAGGCTATTCCCCCAGCACAAATTACCCAAACATCTGGTTCTCTACCAATAGATGACTCCTCATTAACAATACCTGGTGTATCAGAGCTAGAAGCAGAACAGCTAATGGAGCAGGTAACATCTGTCTCTCAATTATCAGACGTACAACCTACAGATTGGGCATTTCAAGCATTACAATCATTAGTCGAACGTTATGGTTGTATCGCAGGTTATCCCGACGGAACCTACAAAGGCAACCGCGCCATGACTCGCTATGAATTTGCAGCAGGTTTAAATGCTTGCCTAGACAGAATCACAGAATTAATTGGAGCAAGAGACGATCTAGTTACCAGAGAAGACTTAAGTGTATTGCAACGTTTACAAGAAGAATTTGCGGCCGAACTAGCAGCATTGCGAGGGCGTGTAGATGGTTTGGAAGCACGCACAGCAGAATTAGAAAGTAATCAATTTTCTACAACCACCAAACTTAATGGAGAAGTTCTGTTTTGGTTGAGTGATACCTTCGGAGACAGAGCAGAAGCAGGTGGAGTATCTTCTGCTAACGATCCAACTCAAACTTTCTTTGCTTATCGCGTTAGGTTAAACTTTGAGACTAGCTTTACTGGAGAAGATTTACTCTTCACTCGTCTACAAGCAAATAATACTCCTGACATCAGTACACCGGAATTAACCAATACTTTAATGACTCTTTCCGGTATTGATGAAGGCGATGGTAGTAATAATGTTGGTCTTGACCTGATGTTCTATAAGTTTCCCATTAGCGATCGCCTCCAAGCTATAATTGGAATTGTGGGAACTGGTTTAGATGACCTTTCTGAAGTTCTTTCACCCTTTACCGATGAAGGAAACGGGACAATTTCTAGATTCGGGCGACGTAACCCCACCAGTTTCCGGGGACCAGCTAATGCAGGTGTAGGTTTTAGCTACGCATTTAATGATGTGTTTCGCGTCAATATAGGTTATTTAGGAGACGATCCAGCAAATCCTGGTGATGGTGCCGGATTATTCAATGGTGCTTACAGTGCATTAGGTCAAATTGTCGTTGAACCATCAGATAGTTTGGCATTTACCCTGGGTTATGTGCGTAAATATTGGGGTAAAGATGGGGTTGATATTACTAACGGTACTGGTAGTTTCAATGCTCAAGATCCTTTTGATGGTGCTGCGACTACTGCTGATAACCTTGGTTTCCAAGTTAATTGGAAAGTGAGTCAAAAGTTTGAAATAGGAGGTTGGTTTGGTTCTACCTGGGCACGTCCTGTATCTGGAGATAGTGATGATGTGACTATTCTGAATGGAATGTTTTATCTTGCTTTCCCAGATTTGTTCAAAGAAGGAAATCTGGGTGGTTTGATGGTTGGTGTACCTCCTACTATTACTAATGGCGGTGATAATAGTTCATTGGAAGATGATAATACATCTCTACATATAGAAGCAATTTATCGTTTTCAAGTTAATGATAATATTTCTGTGACTCCTGGTTTATTTGTGATTACTAATCCTAATCACGATGATGTTAATGATACTATTTGGATTGGTACTCTCCGCACTCAGTTTGTGTTTTAACTAGGACAGGAATTACGCATTGGGAACAAATTTTGGTCATTGTAAGATTGCTTTCCTGAGGTCATGCTCCGCAAACGCACCTCGCAAGAATATCGCCAAGCTGCGAGTCGCGCCATGACAGAAATAGGTTGCTTTGCGTAAGTCCTATAGAAAAAGGTTGAGACAGAAACCGGATTAATTCTTTATATAGACTAAGTGTATCTATAAAATTAGGTGGGGAGATGGGGGGATGGAGTGATATTAAATCCGCTAGCTTCGGAGTAATATAATTCTATCTTCAGTAGGGGCGAACGGCCGTTTGCTTCGCATACTTCGTAACGCCCCTACAATATAGACTATTTTCCCCTAATGCTGAATTATACCAAAGTTAACCCACCCCTAACCCCTCCCAGGAGGGGAATTTAGGAAGAATAGTATTGATAATTTCAGTATTTTTCATACCAGGTGTCGGCAGGTGTCAGTCCTTAAATTTTATTATAACTGATTATCCGAACATGATATTAGACATCTCCAGAAAAGAGGGAGTAGGAAGTAGAGAGTAGGAAGTAGGCAGTAGGAAGTAGACAGTAGGGGGAAAGAATAGATGATTTCTGTTCAATAATTGATTTAATTTTTTATTCTTGGAGATGTCTATTGTAGAACGTTATTCTTTAAAGCAAGCAAATTTGATATTAGACATCTCCGGAAAAGAGGGAACAGGAAACAGGGAATAGGGAATAGGGAAGAGTAATTGATTCTTTATGGATAAGAATTGATTCTATTTTTTATTTTTGGAAATGTCTATTAGTTCCTGAGAAAAATTCAGAGAAAATTGTTCCAACTAATACCTCTATAACTCCTATTCATTCTCACTCTTAACTACTCCCTACTCCCTATCCTAAAAAAAAGACTTATTCAGCAAACCCTAGTAGTATTTTGGAAATAAAAAAACGTTAATATTTATAAATATTAAGCATTTATCATTTATCTGGAAAGAATATTATTTTTTTTAGATACTTTTTCTTTTTTTATCTAAATAAAGTCTTAATACTTCATTTTTATCACAACATTAATCTTCATTTAACCAAAACTTATCCTTATTTAACCAAGATTTATCCTTTTGATATAGTTCCCTTAAATTCAGTATGAGATTGTTAATTTATACGAGGTTTATTAATAGTAATTGTCTCTTCAAAATTCAATTACCAGAAACCTTTTTTGTTGTCCTAAAATAACGGTCTATATTATGGTATTAACAACTCAACCTGCTCAAATGAGAGGTCTGAATAGTTATGAAACTTTCCCTCTGTTCACTATTGGTGAAACTGTTAACGATTACACTCCTCCTGGTATCCTAGATGGTATCGGAGCTTATGAACTTGATGACAATACTGTTCGAGCTTTAGTAAACCATGAGTTAAGTAGCGGTACTGGATATGCTTACACTCTAGCTAATGGAACTGAACTAACTGGTGCTAGAGTTAGCTATTTTGACATAGATAAGGATACCCTGGAAATAGTCGATACTGGTCTTGCTTATGACACTATTATCGCTCGTAATGGTGAGGAAGTAGATGAGGCATCTGACCTAGAATTTGGAGAATTAGTAGATGAAGACGGAAGCACTATACTTGGAGGCATCAATCGTCTATGCTCTGCTATCTACGTTGAAGCTAATCAGTTTGATAGTGGTTCAGGTATTGTTGATGGCATATTTTTCACAGGAGAAGAAACCGGTAGTGGTGGAACTGAGTTTGCTTTAGACGTTGAAACTAACACTCTATATGCTCTCCCTTGGTTAGGAAGAGCTGCTTGGGAGAGCGTCACTCAGATAGATACTGGAAACTCTGATACAGTAGGGATATTAATCGGAGATGACCGTGAAGCTGCACCTCTACTTTTTTATGTGGGTGAAAAAGATGAAACAAGTGATGATTTTCTAGAACGTAATGGTTTAGCTCAAGGTAAGATCTATGTTTGGGCTCCTGATGAAGAACTAGGCGATACTCCAGATAGCGTAGTAGATGATGAAGGAAACCCAGAAGACCCAGATGATTATCCAGATCCAGCAGGATTTAACGGAACTGGAAACAGTGAGTCCGGAACATTTGTTGAGATTGAATACTATAACCCTGATGAAGCAGGAAGTGCGGTAGATACTGATGATGATGGCAGTATTCAAGATGAGTTAGGTTATGATGAGTTAGGATTTGCTACTCAAGCTCAACAAGATTTCCTAGCATTTGAAGCAGGTGCTTTCCAATTCTCTCGTCCTGAAGATGTGGCCACAAATCCTGAAGATGGTACAGAAGCAGTTCTAGCTTCTACTGGTCGTCCTGGTCGTTTTCCTACTGATTCTTGGGGAACAATTTATAATGTTGACATTGAATTTGGTGACAACATAACTGCTAACCTGGAAATTCTCTACGATGGAGATGATGCAGGTGACGGACAGTTTGCAGGTCCTGATTTTGGTCTACGTAGTCCAGATAACTTAGATTGGGCAGATAATGGCAGTATCTATATCAATGAAGACCGTTCCATTGGTGATTTTGGTCAGACATCTGGACAGGAAGCATCTATCTGGCGCTTAAGACCATCAGATGGCAATTTGGCTCGTTTTGCTCAAATGGATCGTTCTGCTTTGCCAGGAGACCCTATTCCTCAAACTGATGGAGACCCTGATGATATAGGTAATTGGGAATCATCTGGTATTTTAGATGTTTCTAACTTATTCGATAAAGCTCCTGGTAGCTTCTTCTTATTTGATGTTCAAGCTCACAGTTTGAGAGATGGAGTTATTGAAGAAGAAGGTCTAGTGCAAGGTGGACAGTTAGGTATTCTTGCCAAAGTTAACGGAACAGTTATTGACCCTGATGCTGATAATATCTTCCGTGGAGGCAATGGTGACGATAAAGCTGCTACTGGTGGCGGTAACGATCGCCTCGTTGGTCGTGGCGGTAATGATCGCCTGATTGGTGGTAGCGGTAACGATGTACTTAACGGAGGTAATGATAACGACAGACTCTTTGGACAAAGTGGCCGCGATCGCCTCATTGGTGGTAAGGGTAACGATGTACTTAACGGAGGTAATGGTAACGACAGACTCTTTGGACAAAGTGGCCGTGATAACCTAAATGGTGGTGCAGGAAACGATATTCTTGTAGGTGGTCCTGGTCGCGATAAGTTTATCTTCAATACCAATCAGCAATTTGCATCAAAGGATTTAGGTGTAGATACAATTCGTGACTTCCGTCCTGGTGTAGATAAAATTATACTTGACGGAGATACCTTCACAGACGGCCTAGGTTCTGTTGTATATGAAGCAGGTGCTTTATCCTACAATGGTGTTGAATTTGCTACTCTCAATGGTGATCCAGACCTGACAGCAGGTGAAGACTATCTAATCAGATAATACAGCGGATTCCACCAGGCGTAAGGTACACCCATAGGAGCTAGAAAGCTCGCACTGGTAATATTTATGTAATTATTAATATTTGTACTTCATCTAGTTGGAATTTGCTGTATCTCTGGTGAATAAAACAGGAGGCAAATTCTCCTGTTTATAGTAATTTTCACTTAGATAGACCAAAGTAGGGACGTTCCATGGAACGTCCCTACAACGTTGAATGCAACGTCTCTACTAGATGCTCTACTAACTCCTAAACACCCATTAAACTTAGCTCTTCTGACAAAGCATCTATAGTGAAGCGGATTTGCTCCTCTGTATGATTACAAGTGATAAAAAAGCGTAGTCTGGCTGCATTTTGTGGTACAGATGGGTAAAACATAAACGGAACATTAATCCCTCGTTTAAATAAACTTTGGGATAACATTACCGACTTAGTAGACTCCCCTACAATAATAGGTATCACTGGAGAATCTTTACTCATACCAGTATTTAACCCTTGTTCGCGAGCGCACTGCAAAAATAGTCGAGACCTTTCCTGTAGTCGCGCGACTCTTTCTGGTTCCCTCTTCAATAGTTGAATAGAAGCTAATACTGATGCTGTATCTGGTGGAGAAATACCTACACTATAAACAAATCCTGGAGAAGTATATTTAAGATATTGTACTAATGCTTTACTGCCAGCAATATAACCACCACAACTAGCAAAAGATTTACTCAGAGTACCCATCCAAATATCAACATCATTAGGATTGATCGCACAATACTCACTCACACCGCGACCAGATTTCCCAATAGTACCGATAGAGTGAGCTTCATCTACCATCAAAAAAGCCTTATAATGTTTTTTGATCTCAATAAACTTTGGTAAGTCTGGAATATCACCATCTGTACTATACACACCTTCGACCGCAATAAGTACCCGCTTATAACGATGACGGCGATCGCTTAATAACTTATCTAAAGCTTCCCAGTCATTATGAGGAAAAGCAATAATAGTTGCCCCTGATAATAAACAACCTTGGAAAATACTATTGTGACTTAAAGAGTCATGGAGAATTAAATCATTTTGTCCGAACAAATGACTAATAGTAGTTACATTAGTTGCATGACCACCCACATAAAGAATGCTATCTTCAACCCCAATAAAATCAGCAATTTCTCTTTCTAATTCCTGATGTAATGGCTTTTCTCCTGATAATAACCTACTAGCAGAAACGGAAGTTCCATAAAGGTTAATAGCTTCCTTTGCAGCATTAGAAACAAAAGGGTCGCCACACATACCTAAATAATTATAGGTCGCATAATTTATTAGCTCTTTACCACCAATAACTGTAGTATTATTATTAATCCGTTCTTGAGGTATAAAAAAAGGATTTCCAATACCAGTAGAATTAAAATAAGCTAATTGCTGTTGCAGTTGTACATATTCTGGATAGAGGTGAAAATTATAATAATCTAAAGGAATTTCTTTAGTTTCTGTAGTTGGATTAGAAGTTGAGACCTCAACCTCATCTTCTAATTTTTTATGGATATTTGGCCCTGTATCCTCGGAAGTATCTTCTACTAAATATTCAGCCAAGGACTCAATGGTAGGATAATCTAACAAAAGAGTAGGAGGCAGTCGCCGACCCAGAAGATTTTCTAATTCTCCAGAAAGATTGACCACTTCAATTGAGTTAAGACCATATTCAGTAAAATCCCGCTGAATATCTATCTCATTGGTTTCCAATTCTAGCCGTTCAGCTAATTGGGAGACCAACCAGGATTTGATATTTTCTCTGACTGGAGATGATTGTGGGACTTGCAAAGCAGGGTCTCGATCATTTTTCACTATAGTCAGGTTTTGGCCGTCTTGGTCATTCATAAGCTGGTTCAACAGTTTCATTGTTCACTCCTGCACCACGTTAAAATTGCTTGTCACTTAGTTTTGCCTAGTAGCTTATCAGTTATCAGTTATCAGTCAAAAAGTCCATGAATAAAATCAGAAATAAAATTTCTGGGTTTATGGAGAGTAACTTTCTGACTGGCAATTACCTAAAATTGCTAACTATTTCCACTGATTGACCCAAAAAAAAACACTAGGGGAAGTTACGATGGCTATTGTGCCATCATCTTATACAAAGTAGGAAGGAAGAAGGAAGAAGGAAGAAGTTTTTTGAAGTTAGAAGTCAGAAGTTAAATTCAGGACTTACGCAGAACCACCATATTTAGTAGGGGCAAATGGTATTTACCTCTACAGATAGCGCATTATTTCAGAATTTGCGTAAGTTCTGATTATAGTGGACTGACACACCTAAAAATCTAGTTTGGAATGTAGGTTGGGTTGAGGGACGAAACCCAACAAAACCTTAATATTTTTGGCTTTCATCCCATGCTGCGCAACGCTGACGGGTTTCCTGACGGAATACTCCACAAACAAACATATCGCGGAGTGCGAAACAACCCAACCTACGCTTATTGCACTAGCTCTCTTAACCGAAAAGTACCAGCTTTTCACAACATAAAAAGGCTAAAACCTTTATATGTAAAGACTTTTAGATTTAATTAACAAGCCCTAATTATTAATTATTAATTATTAATTATTCAAATACTTGTAAAGTTCCGTTTAAAAAGCCTTCCCGACAAGCATAACGCTGGACTTTTCCACTAGAAGTTTTGGGGATAGCTCCTGGTTTCAGGAACAATATTCGATAAATCTGTAAATCGTGATTTCTGGATACAGACCTTTGGATAGATTTAATTAAGTCTTCATAATTATCAGGATTTTCTGTCCCATACTTACCATTACGCTCACTGAAAAAATCAATCTCTATTGACGCAAGAGATTCATTAGTCAATCCGTACTTTTGACTTTTGACTTTTAATTTTTGACTTCCATAGAGTAATTGCCGAAAATTACGTTCTACCTCAGCTACTATAACCAAACGTTCCTCTCCAGCAACTTCTAAAGAAAAACTAGCAGTACAACCTGGTCTAATCAGAGGGTGACTTTGTTCTACAGTATATTCAATATCTTGAGGATAATGATTCCGACCATTAATAATAATCACATCTTTAAGACGACCAGTCACAAATAATTCCCCTGCTTTCAGAAAGCCTAAATCTCCAGTTCTCATAAATGGTTGGGGAGCTTCAGCTAAATAAGCCTCAAAAATTTGCTTCGTTTCTTCTGGTTTGTGCCAATAACCCTGAGCAATACTTGGCCCCGATACCCAAATTTCTCCCACCTCTCCCTCCGCACAAAGAGTTAATTTTTGGGGATGGACAATTCTAATCTGTTGCTCTGATAAAGTTTGTCCACAACCGACTAATGTTTTGGTTCCTTCTGTTTGAGAAACTGAGACGATCTGGTTTTGTTCTAATCCACTAGCTGCAATAGTAGTTTTTACTGGTGGAGAAAATTTATTACCTCCAGAAATAATTAGGGTGGCCTCTGCCATCCCATAGCATGGATAAAAAGCTTCTGGACGAAAACCACAAACAGCAAAAGTATTAGTAAATCGTTCTAAAACTTCGGCACTAATAGGTTCTGCACCATTAAAAGCTACTTCCCAACTACTTAAATCTAAAGTTTGTATCTGTTCTGGCTTAATTTTACGGACACATAAATCATAAGCAAAGTTGGGTCCACCACTGGTAGTACCTCGGTATCGAGAAATAGCTTGTAACCAACGCACTGGACTTTGGAGGAACATTAGGGGAGACATAAGAATGACAGGGAAACGTCCATATAAAGGTTGTAATATTCCACCAATTAAACCCATATCGTGATATGGAGGTAGCCAGATTATGCCTTTACTTTGGAGAGAATGTCCAAAACATTGATGGATTAGACCAGAATTATGTAAAAGATTCTGATGGGTAATCATTACGCCTTTGGGTGTGGCGGTGGAACCGGAAGTATATTGAAGAAAGGCAAGGGTCTTTTCGTTAATAGTGGGTTTTTGCCATTTCTCAGCCAAACTTTCAGGAATATGGTCAGTGGCTAACCAACCTAAATTATCTAATTCTGGAGTTTCTGAAGCGCGACGTTCGAGACTAGAGATGATAGACTTAGTTGTTAAAGCTATTGTGGCCTTGCTGTCTCTAATAATTGTTTGGATACGTTCTAAGGAACGATTTGGTCTAGGTGGATAGGCGGGAACTGCTATGATTCCGGCATAGAGACATCCAAAGAAGGCGGTAATATATTCGAGTCCCGGTTGATAGAGGAGTAGGGCAACTTCTCCTGGTGGACATACTGATTGGAGGTAGGCGGCGATCGCTCGTGAATATTGGTCTAGTTGTTTATAGGTAAGGTTAATTGTGTCTTTTTCTCCATCTATTAAGAAGCTATAACCTATTTGTTTGGGGTTTTGGATAGCTCTGTTTTGTAATAAATCTACTAATGTTTTAATTTTTTTATCTAAACTATTCATTATTATTAAGGCAGAAGAAAGAAGGAAGAGGGAAGGAAATTATATGAGTCTATGGATCGATACCTTATGAGTTTTGGTATTATTAGAACTCTATCGTAGAGTAATTAGAATTTTGTACTTTTTAATCATTTTTTTGAGTAATTTCTAGAGAGTACATTTGCCAAGATAATACTAACAAAATTAACACAGATAAATTTTTCATTTAGTTTCATGTTTAAGTCTCTCTTTGACTTTTTTTTAAATCGGTAAATCTAAATATTTGCCAAAATACTTTTTTTCCTGTTCCCTGTTCCCTGTTCCCTGTTCCCTATTCCCTATTCCCTAAAAATGAAATATTATTTCCTTTTCAAAGGTAAGAAGTCAAGATAGAATTTATGATCATTAATTGTTGAAAAATTATCAATGACTGAAAATATCTTACATCCCTGGAAACAAGAAACTATAATTCGCCATACTCAAAGATTATTATTGAGTTATAAATATTGGACTGGTAAATCTCTACTGGATACAGATGGAACTCCAGAATTGATAGCTCAAGCATTATGGGAAGCTCCATTTATTGTTTTTTCTCATGGTATGGAATCAGATCCAATTTACAACTATGGTAATCGGAAAGCTCTAGATTTATGGGAAGTCGATTGGGAACAATTAACTCAAATGCCTTCAAGATATTCAGCTGAACCAATGGAACAAGAGGAACGTGTGCGAGTTCTTAACGAAGTAACTAGCAATGGTTATATTAGTAATGTTGGAGGTGTGCGTGTTTCTCGGAGTGGTAAACGAATAAGAGTTTCTAATTTTACCATCTGGAATCTTCTAGATGAAAATCAACAAAAATGTGGTCAAGCTGCTACTTTTAATGAGTGGGAGTATATTCAGTAGTTGTGAATTAAGATTAGGGAAAAAATATTAAGTATTTTAGACTTTATTTTCTGTGTAATACTTTACCATTAGAATACTGAAGTTAAACAATCTTAAATTGATAATTTTTTTGTTTTTTTTATCTAATAAAACTACTATAAATACTAAGATTAATTTAAATGTTATAATGTCAGTAGTTAAATAGATACTTTGCCGAAATTACCTGATAAATTAACGAAAAAAATCAATTTAACAGATGGTAAATTAGCCTTACTTAAACCATCAAATCATTAAAATTAAACTATTGGGAGTGGTCAAAGTTTTCCTGCCGAATGCAGAAATAATAACCATTTTTAGGAATTAAAAAGAATGAAAATTAAAATCCAAAATTTAGGTGTTTTAAAGGAAGCTGAATTTACTCTTGCCGATTTGACAATTATTTGTGGAGGTAATAATACTGGCAAGACTTATGCTACTTATGCTTTATTTGGATTTTTATCTACTTGGAAACGGATACTTTCTATTGATGTTGACGATAAAATTGAGGAGTTACTTGCTGAAGGTGTAATTCACTATTGACATACAAAAATATATTAAACAGAGCAAAAAAATAGTTGCTAAAGGTTGTCAAGTATATAGCAAGCAATTACCAAATATTTTTGCAGCAGCACCTGAACGGTTCAAAAAAACAAAATTTGATATTATTTTTAATCTGAATAACATTCATTTGAAGAAGGAAGTTAAGGGTAAAATTAGTCTTCCAAGTGGAGAGCTTTTTTCACTTAATAAAAATGATAATAGTACAGAACTAGTTGTGACTCTTTTAGTTGAACAAGAAAAAGTAAAAATTCCTACTGAGATTCTTCAACATGTTATTGCAGACGCTCTCAAAGAAATTATTTTTTCTCAACTTTTTCCTAGACCTTTTATCGCTAGTGCAGAAAGAACAGGTGCTGCTATTTTTCGTAAAGAGTTAAATTTTGCTCGCAACCGTTTGCTTGAAGAAATAGGCCAGGCAGATTATAAAATAGATCCAAGAGAGCTTTTATTTAGAGGATATCAAGATTATCCACTTCCAGTTGAACAAAATGTCGAGTTTACACGGGAACTAGAGACAATTTTCAAAAAACGTAGTTTTCTTTATAATAATCATCCTGAAGTTTTGAATGATTTCGCCGATATTATTGGAGGTGATTATACAGTTACTTCTAATGATGAACTTTATTATCTTCCACAAGGGAAAAGAGTCAAATTATCTATGCTTGAAAGTTCTAGCGCTGTACGTTCTTTACTAGATATTGGTTTTTATTTAAAGCACGAAGCTCAACTAGGAGACTTACTAATAATAGATGAACCTGAGTTAAATCTACATCCTGAAAACCAGCGTCGTGTTGCTCGACTGTTTGCTCGACTTATTAATCTAGGAATTAAGGTTTTTATTACTACTCATAGTGATTATATTATTAAAGAATTAAATACACTAATTATGCTGAATCACGATAAACCTCATCTTAAACGCATTGCTGAGGAAGAGGGTTATCAAAAATCAGAATTAATATCTGCTGAACAGATTAAGGTGTATATTGCGGAAGAAAAAGATATTCAACGAGAAGGTAATAAAAGAAAAACTAAATGTCAGAGTTTAACTCTAGCAAATATTGACCCAGAAATGGGTATTGAACCTCGTAGTTTTGATACAACTATTGAACAGATGAATCGTATTCAGGAAGCAATAGTCTGGGGCGAAGATTAATGGTTGATTCTGATATTTCTATCCTTAAAAAGATGATTCAACAGACAACTATAGAGAAATTAAAATTTAAAGATAAGAAGAATATTGTCGAACTTAAAGAAGAATCTGATGATTACACTCTAACTATTCATAGAATGCCAGATGATAAAGAAGTTATTGTGATTAAGGTAGATAATTTTAGCGCACCAACCACAATTTTTCAGGGAACTAAAAGTGAATGTAAACGTACAGATTTTGTTATTATTGCTGATATTATCAACAAAGAAAAATTCATCGTCTTTATTGAAATGAAGGCAAAAAAAAAGACATCTAAAGAAAAGGAGATTATTCAGCAATTAAAAGGGGCACAGTGTTTTGTTGAATATTGTCAAGCAATTGGTAAATCATTTTGGGAGAAACGAAATTTTCTTGATGATTATAAATACCGTTTTGTCAGTTTTAAGAATATTAAAATTCCTAAGAAACCAACACGATCTAAATCTAAAAATGCTATTCACGATACTCCAGAAAATATGTTAAAAATTAGCTCCCCAGACTACATTTGTTTCAATCATGTGATATGGCGCAAAAAATAATTCGGGCAATCTGATTAAATTATGAAAAAATTGACAAATAAAAATTTTACCATTTTTAGACTGATAAAAGGTAAGCGTTTCCTGCGGAATGTTGTGAAACAGCTATTCGCTATCAGCAATAAAAACCTCAACCTTACAACGCTTTTCACTCTCAATGAACCACATCGCCATAACCAAAATCTTGTAGGGACGTTCGCATTTTTGTTATGCAACGTCCCTACTCTGGTTTACCGAAATGAAAACCGCTGTAGAACATTTCTAAATCCTGTTTGCGGAGCATTTCCCTATAGGAAAAATCCTTTGATAATCTCCTGTTCCCTGTTCCCTATTCCCTATTCCCTATTCCCTAGCACTATAAAAATTGTTGCATCATCCTTTCTGCTTGAGAATCATAACCACCACCAAATAAATTAAAATGATTCAAAATATGATAGAGATTATAAAGAATTTTCCGTTGCTTATACCCATCATCTAAAGACCAAGCTTCATTGTAACCACGATAGAAAGCAGTGGGAAAACCACCAAATAATTCCGTCATCGCCATATCAACTTCGCGATCGCCCCAATAAGTCGCCGGATCAAAAATCACTGGTTCCCCATCCGCACTCACCGCAGCATTTCCCCCCCATAAATCTCCGTGAACTAAAGAAGGTTGAGGTTGATAACCTGCTAATATTTCTGGAATAACTTTCAGGAAGCGATCGCCCTGACTAAAACTCCCACCCCTACGTTTTGCTAACTTGAGCTGATAACCAATGCGATATTCTGCCCAAAATTTTGCCCAGTCTCCACACCAAGTATTTATCTGCGGTGTCGAACCGATAGTATTATTAATATCCCAACCAAACTCATTTTTTCCTTGATAGCGATGTAAAGCAGCTAAGTTACGCCCCATCTGTTCCCAAGATTTATCGTTACCGCGACCACCTAAGTCTAACCATTCCAAAACTATATAACAACTATTTCCCTCAGTTCCATAACAGATAGGTTGAGGAACGCGAATAGTCTGAGTTGAATACATTTGCTTTAATCCTAATGCTTCTGCTCGAAACATTTCCACTAGGGAAGCTTGATTAATTTTCACAAAATAGTTACGACTGCCATCAGTTAGTTTGTAACCATTATTGATGCAACCTCCACTGACGGAACTATGGTTAGTGACTTCAAAATTTTCTCCAGTGACTTCGGTAATATGTTCGGCAATTTTTTTCCACATAATATTGTTACTAGACTGAAACAGTTAATTTTCTGGGTAAGTTTCATAAATGAAGACCTCTCCCCCAACTCCTCTCCTGCTTTTGAGAGAGGCGAAGTCTTCTCCCCTTTCCCTTGTAGGGAAGTGCAATAAGCGTAGGTTGGGTTGTTCCCGTTAGGGTTGCGCAGCAAGGGACGAAACCCAACATTAGTAAAGTTCTGTTGGGTTTTACTTCGTTTAACAAGGGCCTACATTTTTAGGTATGTCAGTTTACTACAAACTCAAAACCTTCAACAAAACTTCTCCCATTTCCTTACATCCCACCTGTTTCATACCCTCCGACATAATATCCCCAGTCCGATAACCCTGCTCCAATACCTCAAAAACTCCATTTTCAATTTTGTCTGCTGCCACAGGTTGCTCCAAAGCATAACGTAACATCATTGCTGCACTCAAAACTTGCGCCAAAGGATTAGCCTTATCCTCCCCTGCAATATCTGGCGCAGAACCATGAACAGGTTCAAAAACCCCTGGCCCAGAAGCACCTAAACTCGCCGAAGGTAACATCCCAATACTACCCGTTAACATAGCAGCAGCATCAGACAGAATATCCCCAAATAAATTGCCCGTAACAATAGTATCAAATTGTTTTGGCCAACGAACAAGCTGCATGGCCGCATTATCTACATATAAATGAGATAATTCCACATCTGGATATTCTGGAGCAAGTAGAGTAAGGCGATCGCGCCACAACTGAGACACTTCCAAAACATTTGCCTTATCGACGGAACACAACTTACCCCCTCGTTTCTGGGCAGTTTCAAACCCCACCTTAGCAATACGGTCAATTTCTGACTCAGAATAGGCCATCGTATTGACACCTCGTTTTTCTCCAGTCTCTGTTTCAAAAACGCCCTTGGGTGTCCCAAAATAGACCCCACCTGTTAATTCTCGGACTACCATGATGTCCACTCCTTGAACTATTTCTCGTTTGAGAGTCGAAGCATCTATTAATTGGGGCAAAATTTTAGCAGGCCGTAAATTAGCAAATAATCCTAATCCGGCCCTTAGTCCTAATAGTCCAGTTTCTGGCCGTTGATGGCGAGGTAAGTTATCCCACTTATAACCACCGATGGCTGCTAATAATACGGCATCGCTGTTGCGACACATTTCGAGAGTTTTTTGAGGTAGAGGTTCTCCAGTAGCGTCAATAGCTACTCCACCGATGGGAGCTTCTTGAAATTCAAAGTTGAAGTTAAATTGGTTGCCAACCACTTTCAAAATATCTACCGCCACTGTCATAATTTCAGGGCCAATGCCGTCTCCGGGAAGTAGAGTAATGCGGTAGTTCATCATGTTTTTTTATCTATAATTTTCTATGAAGTTATCAAGATTATAATATTAAATAATGAGTTCAATTAAGTAAGTTAAAAATGAAGAAATTATTATTTATTCAGAATAAATTAATTACAACTCTAGTTATTTCTATAATATTAGTAGGCTGGGTTGGTTTTAATAATAAAATTCAGGCTAAAACTGAAGAAAAGCGTGCAGCTTGTGTTCTTATTGATTTTGATGGTAGAGTTAGAAGTTCAGGACCTTGTAATGTTATTTTAACTACCACTAATTCTGCCGTTGAGTTTGATATTGAATGGGATGGTACTTATAGAACTCAATTTTCTATGCGTAAATTTCCTACTGATGGAACTTATAATGTAAAAATTAAGGATGGAGGAAGAGCTAGTCTTATAGTTGAAAAAGAAGGTAGTGTATTTATTTTTAACAGTCGCGATTTTAGAGGTAGAGTAATATTTCCTTAGAATAAAATACAAAGAAAATTGATTAAGTATTAGTAGAGTTTGTTTTGAGATAGTCAATTCAAAATCCTAATATCAGGGTGCATTAATTAACCACAATACAAAAATATTTGCCATCCTCCCAAGTCCGCCATGGAATTTATTCTATGGTTCAAAGCAGAACTCATCTTTAGTCATCTAAAGATAGCTGATTTATTATGGTTAATTAATGAAACTTGATCTAATAGCTGAATGTTTACTTATAACATCAGGCTCCATTAATTAATTACAATACATCAAGATAGAATAGATAATTTAGTCATATGAAAGATAATTTCATCTCTGAGTCAATGATGAAAATCCTGAACAGATTTCTGATAACATTAGACGGCATTAATTAATCACAATACATCAAGATAGAATAGATAATTTAGTCGTATGAAATATAACTTCATCTCTGAGTCAATGATGAAAATCCTGAACAGATTTCTGATAACATTAGACGGCATTAATTAATCACAATACATCAAGATAGAATAGATAATTTAGTCGTATGAAAGATAACTTCAGCTATGAGTCAATGATGAAAATCCTGAACAGATTTCTGATAACATTAGACGGCATTAATTAATCACAATACATCAAGATAGAATAGATAATTTATTCATATGAAAGATAAGTTAAGCTCTGAGTCAATGATGAAAATCCTGAACAGATTTCTGATAACATTAGACGGCATTAATTAATCACAATACATCAAGATAGAATAGATAATTTAGTCGTATGAAATATAACTTCAGCTATGAGTCAATGATGAAAATCCTTGGCGGTATTTGTCATCCGCTTCATTAATTAACCACAATACAAAAAGATTTTTAATCCACCAAATTCGCCAAGAAATAAATTTCTACAGCCAGTAGCTAAAGTCATCTAATATGACTCGCATATATCTAATTTGTTATGGCTAATTAATGAGAGTTAATATAACTGAATAATTCATAAATCTTAAAGCTAATAACTGATAACTGAAACTCCTCCTATTCTAATAAATTTTTCAATTTTTGTTGCTCCCAAAGTAGCTGATATAAACCAAATTTCCCTACTAACTCCACATGATTTCCTACTTGCACAATTTTCCCTTTATCCATCACAAAAATTCTATCGGCAGTAGCAGCAGCCGACATTTGATGAGAAATAAAAATTACAGTTTTCTTTTGAGTTCCTGTTGATAAATTTTGCAAAATATTAGTTGCTGTTTGATTATCAACACTGGAAAGTGCATCATCTAAAATTAATATTGGTGCATCAACTAATAATGCTCTTGCTAATGCTGTTCTTTGTCTTTGTCCGCCTGATAAAGTAATTCCTCTTTCTCCAACTATGGTTTCATATTGTTGGGGAAAATTGAGAATTTCTGAATGAATTTGTGCTTGTTTGGCAGCAAATTCTATTTCCTTTTGTTCTCTTAACGGCTCTCCATAACAAATATTATTTTTGATAGTTGTACTAAACAAAAAACTTTCTTGAGGAACATAAGCGATCGCCCGACGTAAATCTTTTAATTTGACTTGAGTCACATCATAACCATCTATAAATAATTGGTCAATATCTATATTTAAAAGTCGAGGTAATGTATTTGCCAAAGTTGATTTTCCCGAACCAATAGATCCAACAATAGCAATAGTTTCTCCTGGTTTAATCAGAAAATTAATGTTGTCTAAAGCAGGGGTTTGACTACCAGGATAAGTATAAGTTAATCCTTTGCTTTTTATCCAACCTTTTACCACTTCTGGAAAAGGTAAAGGTGATTCATGGTCTTTAATTTTTGGTTCAACTGTCAGAATAGCTTCTATACGATCAATACTTACTTCTCCTCTTTGATAAGCAGTAATTGTAAAACCTAATAATGCGGTAGGAAAAACTAAACGTTCAATATAAAGAACTAAAGCTACAAAATTACCAACTGTTAATTCACCACTTTCCAAGTAACTTGAACCACTAACCAATAATATTAACAAACTTGAACTTGCTAAACTAAGGAGAATAGGAAAAAGAATATTACGAGTTCTAGCTAAATCTAAATTAACATCTAAAAGTTGTTGATTTATTTTCCGAAAAGCTTGTCTTTCATTTTCTTCTTGAGCATATATTTTGATTAGAGAAATACCATTCATATCCTCTTGAATCAAATCACTTATATTAGAAAGTTTTTCTTGCACAGCTAATTGTTGACTTTGCAATTTCTGGCTAAATATTTTTACCAAAATTAGCATGACAGGATAAACAGAAATTGCGAATAAAGTTAACCGCACATTAATAGAAAGCATAACCGGAATAGTTAAACCATAAGCAAAAATTGTATTGCTAATACTTAAAACTGCAAAACCTAATAGTCTACGAATATTATCAACATCACTTGTGGCGCGATTAATTAAATCTCCAATTCTATTATTATTAAAGTAGGATGGTTCTAATTTTAAAAGTCGATTAAAAATTTTTTGTTTCAGGTCAAATTCTACTTTTCTCCCTACTCCAAATATGAGAATACGGGAAAGTATTCTTATTACCCACATAATGGAGGCAAAAATTACAATTGTTAGGACATAAAATAAAAATTCATTAAATTTAGTTGCTACCTCCAAATCATCTATAGCTTGACTGATTAATTTAGGAATATAGATTCCTAAAGTATTGACTATAAGTAGGAAAAAAACCCCCAATAAAGACTGTCGGTAATGAGGACGCAAATAGGAGACTAATTTTTGGAATCGTAATTGAGAAGATTGAGTCATAGAAGTAATATTGAGATGTTTAATAATGCTATAACTGTAGATAGTTAAATATAGAAAAAATTGATATTTGATTCAACAAAAATTCTCTGAATTTTTGCTTAAACCAATTTGTACCAAGTACATGTATCACTACTAAATAATCTTGTCTGAGATTAAACTCAAAATATTACTGCTGGACTAACACAGTTAATTGTGTAGATTAGGGCGATTATTTAGTCTTGCGTTTGAGCATTAAAATTTTCACTAAAATCTGTCCCTACTATTACATAATTTTAAGTTTGTTAGTCTAGTACAATCTTTTAATATAACATTTTTCATGTTACAGAAGTAAAGTTGTTTTGTTGGTTTTTTATCGAATAATTAATAACTATTAATTGCTGAATCCCCTACTCCCTAAAACCAAGGAATTTTTTACCGAAAATTTGGGGTATGTGTTTCCCCTTTCAAGGGTATGAAAAAAATCAATTCAGTATTTAAAAGCTACGAGATACTAATAACTGATAACTGATAACTAAAATGCATGAGAATTGCTATATATTCACTATAATATTTGCCACAATAGGATTAACAAATATGAGCAAAGAATTTTCTCTTAAATTTAATGTCAATGATGATGACACTATTGATACTAATTCTATTAAAATTAAACTTGAAAAACCCAAAAAGAGACCACCAAAAACACCACCAGGACAGGATTTTACTATTATATTATTAATGATAATTTTAGGTATTATCTTGATTGTTAGATTTTTCATACCAGCTAGTGTAGAGAATACAACCGAACAATCACCTGAACCTGAACCTACTAACTCTCAAAATAATTCAACTGCTAAATCTTCTAATAGTCTTCTAGTAGAAACCGGGAATAGATAAGATATTCTTGAGAAGAATGTAGGGATTTTTTTTACTTTTACTTTGGCAATAATTCTCATACCAATTTCATACAATTTTGCTATATTCACGATGCAGAGAATAAGGAAAATGGAGAATAAAAATATAATAAAAAAGAGGAAAAAGTTTAATTATTACAATTCAAAAAAGCCTTAAAGTTAAGGTTAACGTTGGCATTAGTGCAGCTCCTATGCAAGAGGCAGTATTCCGTAGGAAAGTTCCTCTGTTAGGGAAGTTCATCCACAGGAGGAAAGAGACAGCTAACTTCTGTTTGCGGAGAATTAAGGAGGAAAAAATTCACGAAAATTGATTTTCGCTAACAGTAAAATTTTCGTTTTTTATTTCTCCAATTTTTTTCATCAAATAAAAATGCCCATCTCTCAAAAAGTTTTTTAAGCAGGGCATAAACTCTATAGCAGTCCTATTTTATTTGTCAAAAATATTGGCACTTTTTGGGAATTAGCAATTGGCAACAATTTCGGTGTTTATTTCTAATTTTTTAATTCTTACATCCTATCTAAGATTGCTATGTTTGTGATGAAAGAAAAAAGTTATTTAGAAACCAGGAGCTAACCAACCACGGAGGAAATAGTAAAATAATGCCAAATATTCTTCCCAAATATCAGTAGTAAGTAAAAGTGCTTCTGTGTTCGGAAGAAAATCTGCTAGTACAAAACGATAAGAAGAATCTTCATAAGGGTTAACAGTATTAAAATCTGTAGGAGCTGGAATAACCTTCATACCTAAATCAGTAAAAGTTAAACTAGCACGACGAATTTGAATAGCAGAAGTAACCAGAATAACTTTAGGTTCTAAACCTCTTTCATCTAATATTTCACGACTTTCAATAGCACTGTCATGTACCGTAGAGCTATTTGGTTCAATAATAATAGCAGAACTTGGCACATTCAATAAAGCTAAAACTCTTTTAATATCCTGAGCTTCAACTGTATTCAGGTCTTCTCCAATTCTTGGACCAGCACTAACAATAATATAAGGAGCTAAACCTTTTCTATATAATTGAGCTGCATGAATAATTCGCTCTGAAGTTTTAGTTAGCTGAACTTGTATTCTATCAGGTATTATTGGTTGAGTTGTTCCTTGACCTAATAATACTATTGCATCTGCTCTTTCATCACAACAAGCTGAAGCAGAAACAGCCTCTATCGCATCCTCTTCTGCTTGTTGAGCTGCCCATATCGCAAATACTGGTGCGCTAGTAATTATGAGAACTATCAAGGCCGTAATAATTAGACTTGGTGCCGGATTTTTTATTCCCCCACCCGATATTAGAGTAGTGGCATAAATCAACAATATAATCGAAAAACCAAGTGGTTTAAATGCAAAAGCTAGAAACCTAAAAACAGCAGCTCCCACTGGACTATCTGGTGCATAAAATGCCAGTATTAATAGAATAACTGAAAATACCAGTAACAACTTAGAAATTAAGTGTTTCTGATCACCACCTGAATTGTCCCAAAGTGATTTAAGTATAGAAATTAATAGTATGCAAAATACTATTCTAGTTAAGATTATCAGCATAATTTTTTGGATTTTTGTCTTGAGAAAATAGTAATTTTTGGTTTACTAAATATAAGCATTCAGCACTCAGCTATCAGTTATCAGCTAATAGCTTCATTACCAAAAAAAAAGAGGTATAAAGCCTCCCCTTGTTCGGGGATGAAAAAAATAAATTTCATTGTTTCAAGCCTCTAGCTGAACCCAGAGGTACTGATAACTGATAACTGATAACTGATAACTGAAATTACCTTTGATTGATAACTAGAGCTAGTCGCTATTGTGCTTCAATTCTCTGGTTAAAAATATAGTAGTATAGTAGAAGTTAAGCAAATGTTTACTTTATTAATTAAAAAGCTAATAGCTAATAGCTGTTTGCGCAGTATTCCCTAGGAAATACTTACTACTAAACTAACTGGGTTGATATAATATTGCCCCTAAATTAAAAATAAAAATCAACTGCTTTTAGCGAAACTTCAGTTAATAATTAGTTGCTTCTGTTACCAAAAAAATAGGTATAAATCCTCCCCTTGTTCGGGGATGAAAAAATTTTAACTCAGTATTTCAAGCCTCTGACTAAATTCGGAGGTTTACTCTCTACTGATAACTAATAACTAATAACTGATAACTGAAATGACTGCTTGGATTACTTTAACATGACCATAACGTATATTATCATTCACAATTACAATTAAAGTCCAATATATAGCAATCCTATTTGATTCGTTTATAAAATTTCATTCCTTTTAGGGAGTAGTGGTGCGACCCCGCGTAGGTGAAAATTGCAAGTGGTCAGACCCCTTGCCAGCCTTCCCTGGCGCTGGCCAAGAGAGAAAACAGGTGGGAGTTTCAGTTTATTATTTACTTTATTAATTTGTCACAACCTATTTAGGATTGCTATATAGTTAGGTGTTTTATACCCTAACCCTAAATCACAAGTTCATACTGTAATTAAAACACAGATATTTTTGATGACACGCCCTAGAAATAAAAAACAATAATTTTCAACTATACCAGGGCTTAGGCAGCGACCCTAGATATAGTGCTTTTAACCCCATGCGCAATAGTTTTTTAACTCTATATCATAGTACTTTTGTGTAAGTCCTGTATACTTTGTATTAGGAGTTACGCAGAAACCGGGTTTATCAACGAAATTTTGTGGTTTGAACAACAATATCACGGCAATAAACCGGGTTGATTGGTTGTTTTGCGCAAGCCCTATTTATGTGAAGTATGTCATTTCAGTTATCAGTTATCAGTACCTCCTACTGAAGTAGGAAACTTCAAATAAATCAATTTTTTTTTCATCCCCTTGTAGAGCGACAGCTCGTGGCGCAGCCAAGGGGAGGCTTGAGACCTTATTTATTCGTCAAAATACTCATTCATTCTTTATTGACTTTTAAACTTTATTGTGTTATAGAGAAAATTTTTTAATATTGTAGTGTATTAATAAAACTTATAAATAAATTAAAGAATAAATTACTTAACACCCCTTTACAAATAGAAATAAACTAGCTAAAGTAATATTAACGGTCAAGGAAAAAAAACCGAAGACCGCCGTACCTCGAAAATTTCATA